>CBKXXB010000006.1:0-35671 GCA_966685145.1 uncultured bacterium
GGCACCAGTCAGTTCGGAGTAAATCTTAGGGATAATTCTACCCCGGATACCGGGCAGGAACCATTTGGCCCCGGTATTGCAACGTTAAGCCCGTCCTACTCCATACCCAACAATTTTAAATTTGTCTCCGGAGACACTTTGTCTTCAGCAAGTACGAGCACGGACTTTAATCGCTTTACAGTAACTTATTTAGTAAATGTTGCCCCCAATCAAGCCCCTGGCATTTACAACGCTACATTCACCTATATCGCTACCGCATCATTTTGATTTGCACAGGAGATAATCTGCCTGTAAAATATAGCTAAACCGTAAGCTATTTTAGGAGGGTTCATTACATGAACAATGGTAAGCGACTGCTGATTGCGGCTGTCACTACAGTATTTGCGTTGGTAAGTTTTTCAACCCAGGTCTTATCACAATCGGGCCAACAAACCGGAAGTGGACTGAGTATTTCACCAACTAGGACTGAGCTCAGGATTGAACCGGGCAGCAGCGATGTGGTGAAGATTAATCTGCGTAATGTCACAAACGGAGACATTACAGCCAAGGCTTTTATTAACGACTTTGAGTCAGACAACGAGACTGGCGAACCTCGTATTGTTATAGATGAGTCACGAGAAAGTGCGACAAGCATAAGGTCATTTCTAAAAGACGTTAATGACATCGAGCTTAAGGAAGGCGAGAATAAATCTTTCGACATTCCGGTAGAAATTCCTGCTGATGCGGCACCAGGTGCTTACTACGGCATTATCCGATATGCAGCAATACCTGTGGGTTCCGCTCCTTCACCAGGCCAGGTGTCTTTGACGGCTAGCGTTAGTACTATCGTGCTTATCGAAGTCCCCGGTGATATCCGCCAGCAGATTCAGGTAAGAGAAGTACTTGCATACCGTAAAGGTATAGCCGGTACGTTCTTTACTTCCAAGCCGGAAGAGGCGGGTGTACGGGTACTGAACCAAGGCAATGGCTTTGTTAAGCCCTTCGGTACCGTGACTGTTAGTAACCCGCTGGGTAAGCAGGTCCATCAATACGAAATTAACGATTCAGATCCTCGAAGTAACGTGCTGCCCAATAGTGGCCGTGTGTTTAGAAATGAGCTTAAAGGTGTGAGTACGCCTGGCCGCTATGTAATTACTGCTAATGTAAGCTTTGGAAATGGCGGTGAGGTACTTACTGCCCGTAAGAGCTTCTGGTATCTGCCTTGGTGGTTTGTTTTGCTTATACTTGTCTTCGTAATACTGGTAGGTGTAGGTGTGTTCTGGCTTCAAAAACGCATCAGCAACCGCAGATTCAAAAAAAGCAGAAAGTAAAAACTCGGGTAATCCTCTCCGGTAGCCTAACTGCTTATGCTACTATGTCAGAGAGGTGAAAACCACATGAACCGCCAAATAAAAAAATTACTATTCGTAAGCCTGCTGTGCATAGTATGCAGTGTCTTCGGTGCTGGTGTACGCGCAGCAGAAGAAAGCGGTTCGGTCGGCGTAGAAGGCCGTATTAGCAGTCCTCCGCCTTCGGTTGGCGCCACTATCTCTGTGCCACGCGACGGGCAGACTTTTACCGAGCTGCCTATTACTGTAGCCGGTATTTGTCAGAACGGGCTTCTTGTTAAAGTGTTCAAAAATAACGTATTTGCTGGATCGGCCCAGTGTAACAACGGCAGCTTCTCAATCGTTATAGATTTGTTCAGCGGCCTAAACGAACTGGTTGCGAGGGTTTATGACGACCTTGATCAAGCTGGTCCGGATTCTAATCTAGTGCGCGTAACATTTAACGATTCACGTCCTGGAGCTGCATCGCGCGTAAGCTTAACGAGTAATTTTGCTAAGCGCGGTGCTAATCCCGGGCAACCCTTGACATGGCCTATCATACTGGCAGGCGGCGAAGGGCCTTATGCTATCACTGTAGACTGGGGCGATGGCAAGCCTGTTGACCTTATTAGCCGTCAATTCCCCGGTACTTTCGATATCCAGCATGTATACGATAGCCCGGGTGTATATAACATAGTAGTGAAAGCGGTTGATAATAATGGCGGCGTGGCTTACTTGCAACTTGTGGGTGTAGCCAACGGTCCTCTCAGCCAAGATACGGGCTCAACCACGGGTGACGATGGCGGCCCTCAGCAGGTAAAGATTTTGTGGCAGCCAGCAGCGATGCTTATACCGTTAATTTTTACGACTTTCTGGCTTGGCAAGAGATATGAGCTGAAGGTTATCCGCAAGCGCCTGGAGCATGGAGAGAGACCGTTTTAGCAGCTTCGCCCTATGAGACAAACCAAAGGGTTTTTCTCATCGTCGCTTCTGAAATAAACTCAGATCCGCCAAAAGGCCGATTGTTCCTTTTCCTTTCCCTTTATTCTTTCTTACGTGCGTCTGTTAAAATGTGTGGGCTATGAAAACGGTCTACGTTGGTATGAGCGGCGGGGTTGATAGCTCCGTTACGGCTGCTCTTTTGAAAGAGCAGGGCTATGACGTAGTAGGTGTTTTCATGAAAAACTGGACTAAAGATATACCGGGATTTCCATGCCCTTGGAAAGAGGATTTTCAGGATGCAAAACGCGTGGCAGTTCAGCTGGGTATTGACTTTAAGGTGTACGACTTCGAAACCGATTACAAGCAAAAAGTGGTCGACTATATGATTAGCGAGTACAAAGCGGGGCGAACACCAAACCCTGACATTATGTGTAACCAAGAGGTCAAGTTTAAGTTGTTTTTAGAAACGGCTTTAGGTGATGGCGCGGATATGATTGCCACCGGCCACTACGCCAGGACAAAAAATGGCCAGCTTCAAACGGCAAAAAATCATGACAAGGACCAAACGTATTTCTTGTATCGAGTGACCGAAGAAGCCTTAAACAAAACATTCTTTCCACTTGGCGGGTTCGAAACCAAAGACTCGGTGCGAGCAGTGGCCAAAAAACTGGATCTCACAACAGCCGGGAAAAAAGATAGCCAAGGTATCTGTTTTGTGGGCAAAGTCGGAATCAAGGAATTTTTGCAGCAATATGTCACAAGCGAGCCGGGTGAAGTAATAAATAGGAATGGTCAAGTGCTTGGCGAGCACGAAGGTGCAATATTTTATACCATTGGCCAGAGACACGGGCTTAATATTGGTGGCGGTTTGCCGTATTACGTGGTAGGAAAAGACATGGCCCAGAACCGAATCATAGTGAGTACCGATCTGGACGACAGTAAATTATGGAGCCGTGAACTCAACCTCGTTGACTCTCATTGGATTAACGAACCGCCGCTGGAGGAGAAGATATACGAAGTAAGGATCCGTTATCGTGCTCCGCTTGTAAAAGCTAGAGCCAGGAATGCAAATGGTGATTGGCGGTTAATTTTGGATGACGTGGTTAGAGCGGTCACGCCTGGCCAATCGGCAGTGGTATATGAAGGTGAGCGCATAGTAGGCGGCGGTATCTGTGCCTGAGGGCGTATGATAGCATTTGCATAATGCCAATAAATAAATACGAACCAGTACTAGCCTATATTGATAAATACTGGAATGAAGCCACTATGCCAGGGCGGCCGGGATACCTAAGTAATTCGCGAAACTTACTGATGCGGATAGGGCAGGTAAAACTACCCAATCCTGCAGTTTCACCTAACCATACATATTTTGCCGGGACGCAGTTCTATTGGGATACTTACTTTACAGTTCTTGGCCTCATTGATGCTGGGCGTACCAGCATGGCGCACGGTATGGTGGATAATCTGCGCCATCTGTATGGAATATTCGGGCTGGTTCCGGCGCGGAACTCACATACCAGTATAGGCCGAACCCAGCCTCCATTTTTAACACGCATGGCCTACGCAGTTTATGAAGCAGACGGTGCTGACGACGCATGGTTTGATAGCGTAATGCATACTGCGTGGCGAGAATACGAAACCGTGTGGCGCAGTGGTCAACGCATACATACATCAAGCGGGCTCAGCAGATATTGCCCCCGCTTCTTGCCCGGAAAGCTTGCCACGTACGAATCAGGATGGGATGTTTCTGCGCGCTTTACGCCAGGTAAATGGAATATTTTACCGATTGATCTTAACTGTCTTTTATTCCAATATGAATCCGATCTTGAAGCTTGGTGCCACAGGAGAGGCAACCGTGAAGGCGAACAGTTGTGGCATGATAGAAAGCATGCCAGGCAGCAGGCAATTAACACCTGGCTTTGGGACGACTCGGAGGGCTTCTTTCACGACTATGACCCGGACCTCGAAGAACGTACAGCGCTTAAAACGTTGGCTGGGTATTATGCACTTTGGTGCGGTGTAGCTAACAAACAACAAGCTAGCCGGTGCCGCGCGCAACTAGAAATTTTTGAGCATACCTACGGTCTTGCTAGTAGCGAGGAAATACTGTGGCGTCATCGGCAGTGGGATTATCCGAATGGCTGGCCACCGCTTCAGCTGATAGTTATTGAGGGGCTTGCCCGCTACGGGTTTAGTCAGGATGCAGCTCGCTTAACCAATAAATGGCTGGACCTTAATCTTAAAGTGTTTAAGCGGACGGGAGTATTGTGGGAAAAGTATGACGTAGTGTACGGTGATATAGGGCTTCCTGGTCGCTATCCGACCCAACCTGGTTTTGCGTGGACTAATTCAGTATTCTTATACCTTCTCAGACGATCTCCTTTCAATAAGCCATGGTAAGCCATGAGCCTAAAGATTTAAGAAGTCGTCGCCCAGGCTAAAATGTATTAAGCTTATGGTATGTCTGGGAAACGCGAACGAATCATTTTTGTACTTCTACTGGCCGGGGCACTAGCACTGGGACTCTGGTACTACATGCGTGTTAAGACTAGTGTTGTTCCTATGAATGACCTGACAACACCATCTACTTCATTCTCAAAAGACATACCTGAACTGGAAAGCCAAGTTATCGTAGACGGACTAGCCAATGCTTGGGATTTAGGTTTTTTACCTGATGGGACTATGCTTTTTACTGAGCGCGAAGGAACCATCAGCAAAGTTTCTGGAGGTGAAAAAGTCATTCTACACAATGTAGCGAACGTGTATTCGCGTGGCGAGGGTGGGCTTATGAGTCTGGCGGTTGATCCGGAGTTTGGGCAGAACCGATTTATTTATGCCTGCTATAATACCGCGTCTGATATCCGTATAAGTCGCTGGATCTTAGACGAGGACGTTACCGAGCTGACAGAACAAATTGACATTGTGACTGGGTTACCTGTCAATACCACAACTTTCCCCGGGCGTCACTCAGGTTGTCGTCTTCGTTTTGGCGGGAACTCTAATATGTGGGTTGGCACGGGTGACGTGGCGGTAGGCACTAATCCACAAGACCCGAATAGCCTGGGAGGGAAAATCTTGCGTGTTGATCGTGACGGGCAAGCTGTACCCGGTAATCTTGGTACTCCTTATGACCCAAGAATCTTTAGTTACGGACATCGTAACGTCCAAGGGCTGGCGCTTTTTGATAAACCTAAGGGCGGCGCGTTCGGCTATAGCGTTGAGCATGGGCCGGGCAAGGATGATGAGATTAATTTGCTTCTACCCGGTAACTTCGGCTGGAATCCTGTGCCTGGCTATAACGAGCGGGCTCCTATGACTAGTAGGGAAGCGTATCCTGATGCTCACGAAGCAGTATGGTCATCGGGAGAGTCAACCATTGCTCCGTCCGGTGCCACAGTTATTAGTGGTGATAAATGGAAAGCTTTCCAGGGCCGTTTAGCTGTTGCGGTACTGAAGGACCAGCATTTACGGTTGTTTGAATTCGATGTCGTAGGCCGTAAGGTCGTAGACGAACGTCAGCTCTTCCGCGGTGAATTCGGGCGTATCCGCAGCGTTGTAATGGGGCCTGATGATAATTTATACCTAACCACTGACAATGGACGCAACTTCGACAAGATTATTAAAATCAATCCCCGGTAAGACAAGCATAGGTACCTTATCGTCTCTATTAACATTCATCTGTTACAATCTTAAGTTATGGATGCTCAAACAATACGAAAAAAGTACCTGGAGTTCTTTGAGAAGCGCGGGCATAAGATCATTCCGCGGGCTTTGCTCGTCCCGCAGGATGATCCGACCACTCTATTCACCGGTTCCGGTATGCAGCCGCTTATTCCATATCTCCTGGGAGAGACACATCCTAAGGGCACCCGTCTTGTTAATAGTCAGACTTGTTTAAGAGCCCAGGATATTGAAGAGGTTGGCGACAATCGGCACACTACGTTTTTTGAAATGCTCGGGAACTGGTCTCTTGGCGATTACTTTAAAAACGAGGAAATAGCGTGGCTGTTTGAATTTTTGACTGATGTAGTAGGGTTAAATCCGGAGAATCTCTACGTGACTTGCTACATTGGCAACGAGGAGTTCGATATACCAAAGGACGTTGACGCAGCAGCTCTCTGGACAAAACTGTTTGCAGACAAAGGAATTGAAGCTCAGCAGGTTGACGTTGGCTCAGAAGCTGATGGCTACAAAAACGGCATGCGGGGCGGGCGGATATTTTTCTACGACGGCAAGAAAAACTGGTGGAGCCGTGCTGGTGACGAAGCGTCAACGCCTACAAATGATCCGGGCGGCCCGTCTACCGAAGTATTTTTCGATTTTGGAACGCAGCATGATACAAAGTGGGGCGAACAGTGCCATCCTAACTGTGACTGCGGTCGATTTGTGGAAATTGCCAATAGCGTGTTCATGGCATACAAGCGTACTGAAGGGGGCGTTGAACCGTTAGCAAAGCCCAACGTTGACTTTGGCGGCGGTTTGGAGCGGATTGCCGTGGCTGCCATCAATGATCCGGACGTATTTAAGATCAGTCTGATGCGTCCGATAGTAGAGAAGCTAGAAACTATCAGCGGCAAAAACTACGAAAGTCACACTGAAAGCATGCGGGTTATTGCTGATCATCTGCGTGCTGCTACTTTTCTTGCCGTCGATGGTGTGGTGCCAAGCAACAAAGAGCAAGGTTACGTCATGCGCCGCCTGGTTCGCCGGGCGATACGCTACGCCTTTGAGCTCGGTGTCGAACAGAATTTCTTAGAGCAAGTCGTTCCGGTCATTGCCGATCTGTATCATGCTGATTTCCCTGAAGTTGCCGAAAGGCGACAGGAAATTATTGCTATTCTGGCTAAAGAAGAAAAAGCCTTTAGGCAAACCTTGCGTAAAGGCTTGAAAGAATTTGAAAGGACAATAAAATTTAAGCTTTTGACTGAGGGCGGAGAAAATCTTATTACACAGGAAGGTGAAGCCATTGTGGGTACGGAGAACAAAAACATACGTGTGCTCACGGGCGAGAAAGCCTTTAAGCTTTATGATACTTTTGGTTTTCCTGTTGAGCTTAGTCTTGAAGAAGCATTTAAACGTAATATAGACGTGTCGGATAACTGGCAGAAAGAATTTGATGCCAAAATGAATGAACAGCGGCAACGTTCCCAGACGGCCGCTAAGGGTACGTTCAAAGGCGGGCTGGGCGGACACAGCGATGTGCATAAAAAGTACCATACTGCCACACATCTGATGTACAAAGCGCTCAGGATGGTACTGGGTGATCATGTAATCCAGCGTGGCAGCAATATTACCGAGGAACGTCTGCGCTTCGATTTTTCACACCCTGAGAAAGTTACGCCGGAACAGATTGCCGAAGTCGAGGAAATCGTCAATGAACAGATTGAAAAAGACCTGCCTATGGGCTGGCAGGAGATGAATACCAAGGAGGCCCTTGCGGCGGGGGTGCTGGGCGCCTTCGGCGATAAGTACGGAGAAACCGTCAAAGTTTATACTGCTGGCGACCCGGAGGGCGACTGGTTCTCTAAGGAAATCTGCGGCGGTCCGCACGTCGACCATACTGGTCAACTGGCCGAGGGTGGCAAGAAGTTTAAAATCACCAAAGAAGAAGCCTCCTCAGCCGGTGTGCGCCGTATAAAAGCCGTACTGGAATAGAATATGCGCCTGCTCTATGATTCCTTGGGCTTCGATGGTGAGGACGAAGAGAGGTTTGCGACCGAAGTTACTTTCATGGAACACGAGAAGCGGACACGCAATCGTCTCGCTGAGGCGATTCGTCTGGTCGGTGTTCCCTATGATGAAACGGTATTCCCGGAGCGCATCATACTGATCGGCCACTATTCCGTTAAGTCGGTTCACGAGATAATGACGAGACAGAAACACCCGGAACAGTTAGCCCGACCCATCGTGCCTGGTGCTAGTCTGGGCGTACAAGTGATTTCGGTATCAAATCGATACCTATAATTGCTTCCGGTAATACTCAAAAGACGGCAAAAACTACCGAAGAATAGCTTCATGTAGCCCTACCATAGCAGAGCACTGCCTAGCCTAAGGGTTTAGTGTTAGGCCTTTTTGTCTGGCAATCGGAAGCGACTTCAGGCTAAACATATTACCGCTTATTGCGGCTTCAAACTCATCGCCTATCTCGGGGGATCGTCCAAGCATCAAGTTGCTGCTGGCCGATATTTGCCCTAATGCACTGACAGTGTGTCTCAATTGAGCTTCCAGTTCGCCCAGCGGACCACGTATTTTACGGGCATTATGCTTTTTCGGGTTAAATTTGCGAAGTGGTTCCATGACTGTCCGATCGACGCCATTGAGCTCGCCCAGGACCGGGCCTACCGTTTCCTGCAGATCGCCAAACGTCGTTGCGCGCGGCACTTCATCCTGACGAAGCAGCCCGCCCGTTTCTTCTTCTACTGTACCGTGGGATAATTTGGGATCACCAGCGCGTAGCGTGTCCAAGAAATGCACGATCATACGCGGCGAAGCTACACAAACGCTCTTTTTGCCCACCATCGCGCCCTGGGCTTCCGCCCCTGCCAACAGTACTTCTCCCTGAGGCAGACGCTGAAAAACCCTTCCCCTGGCAAACGCTCCTATGGCGGCTATAGAACCCGAAGCAGAGTTGGAGGCCGTTACGAGACGGACTGGCAAGCTTTCCGGATCGACAGGCTTTTGTGCACGATTGACCAGATAGCGCGGCAAGTACTGCATCAGGCCAAGTATGCTTAGAGCACTCGACACACTCATCTCAGTTTCCGGATCTACATTTCCCATCTTCGCTTCTCTTACAGCCAATAAGAGCCGGCGTATATCAGGATAACTTTCCCCTAACCGTCTGCGTTCAAGTTCGCTCATGGGAACTTCATGCGGTTGACCATCAGGGTAGCGGCTCGGACTGTTTTTGTAGGGGCACTCTCGATAACTGAAATCAATCTCTTGACCAAGTGGCCCACGGTCACTCAATAAAGGTATGCCGGTAACGTCCGCTACGAGTGTATCGGTTTCTACAATGGTTTTTAGAGGAACATGGGGAGCTAGCCCATCCAAACTTTCTATACTGCGCACAACAAGGGCCATAAACATATAGTATCATAAATTGTCTATAAAAGCAAACACTTAACAGAGTGAATAGGTTTAAAAATCGATGACGGTAGTGGTATACTTTATTCTGATTATGCTCGATAAAGTTAAGAGCCTTGCAGCTCCCATTGTTCAGCGGAAAAAGGCTACGGGTAAAGAGGGCCAGTATGTGGTTGGGCTTGATATCGGTACGGAAAATGTCAAGGCCTTAATTGCTGAGATCGTAGGTGGGCGCGTCGAAATCATCGGCGTAGGGCGGGCTCATCAAGAACTGACTGATATGCAGGCCGGTGCCATTGCTGATATTGCCGCAGTGGTCGGTAACTGTGACACGGCTCTTAACCAGGCCGAACAACAAGCTGGCGTCAGTGCACGTATGGCAGTTATAGGTATAGCCGGTGAACTGGTCAAGGGTACCACTACAACGGTACGGGCTACGCGCAAAAACTCCAGTAAGCCGCTGGATATTCAAGAAGTGGAGCGTATTATCGCGTTGGTGCAGGAACGAGCTGAAATCAAGGCAAAGCAGGAGCTTGCGTGGGAGCTGGGTGGTAAAGAAGTGGAAATCAAGCTGGTCAACAGCGCGCTGGTTAACATAGATATTGATGGCTACAAGGTTACCAACCCGGTTGGTTTCCAGGGTAAGGATGCTCTTGTTCAGCTGTTTGCGGCATTCGCCCCCCTTATACACATCGGGGCGTTGGAGCGAACTGCCCAGGAGCTGGATTTGGATTTACTGGCAGTGGCGGCAGAACCTTTCGCTGTAGCCCGATCAGTTATAGGTGATGATCCTAACGCAACAATGAGCGCAATCTTGATGGACGTCGGTGGTGGCACGACTGATATTGCCGTTATACATGAAGGTGGTGTTCAGGGCACCAAAATGTTTGGCATAGGTGGACGAGCTTTTACCAAGTCGATCGAGCGAGATTTAAGTGTTGATTTCCTGCAAGCGGAAGAGCTTAAGCTGAACCTTGGGACATCACGTGTTCCCAAGCAAAAAGAACCGGCGATTGAAGCCGCAATTAATAAAACGCTTGATGTCTGGATTAGCGGCGTAGAGCTCGCCTTGGGAGAGTTCACTAAGCTCGACCATTTGCCGCACCGCATATTACTTTGTGGCGGTGGTTCCAGTCTTGAACTGCTCACTGACCGGCTTACAAGCTCAAATTGGTACAGTAAATTGCCATTTACTCGTAAGCCCGTTATTCAGCATATTAACCCCGAACAAGTAGCCGGAGTTATTGACAAGACGGGCTCGGTAACCGACCATACTTTTATTACGGCCATGGGTTTGCTCCGGGTCGGTGCAGACACCTTATTCCAGGAAAGTAATAGGCCGGCAGGTTCCATTCGGGAGCGAATTGATAGAATGCTAAGGGTTTAAATGACTTCGACACGCAAAGATACTATTTACATTGATGTAGATGATGAGATTACCAGCATCATCGAAAAAGTTCGTTCTTCTCCACAGAAGATTGTAGCTCTGGTGCTGCCAAAGCGCGCTGCCGTACTGCAGTCTATTGTTAATATGAAACTTCTAAAGCGCAGCGCAGATGATGCCAAGAAGCACCTGGTACTCATAACGTCTGAGGCTGGCCTCTTGCCGCTAGCCGGAGTGGTTGGGGTGCATGTAGCTAAAACCTTGCAAAGTAAACCGGCCATACCTCCAACGCCGGTTTCGCCTGATGCAAAAAATGATACCCCGGACACCGTAAGTGAGACAATAGAAGATGCGCCTGTTGACGCGACAAAACCCGTTGGTGAACTTGCAGGTTTACCGATAACCGGCGAAGAAGAAACCATTGAAGTGGACAATGATACAGCAGAAGCGGCAGCTCCAGCCAAAGCGGGTGCTAAAACCAAAAAAGCCAACAAGAGCCTCAAGATTCCTAACTTTAAAAAGTTCCGCACGCGCCTAATCTTGGGCGTAGTCGCTTTTCTTCTGCTACTTGTCGGCTGGTATGTGGCAAGCTTCGTAATGCCTAGGGCTAATGTAGTGATTAGGACTGACACCGAAAACATCAGTAGCACCGTGAAGTTTACCTCGAATCCGGCTGTTGCTGAATTCGATGAAGAAAACACAATCGTTCCCGCCCAAACCAAGGAGCTTAAAAAAACCGAGGGGCAAAAAGCGCCCGCTACCGGCCAGAAGAACACCGGCCAGAAGGCTACAGGTACTGTAAGGCTGGTCAACTGTAGTCAGGCTGACAAGTTGTCGGACACGATACGAACGGTTCCTGCCGGTACGGCTATAAGTTCTGGCGGGCTTACTTTTATTCTTGCTAAGTCAGTTGAAGTAGAACCGAGTAGTTTTATCGGAAATGTTTGTCAGAAGAACAAAAAAAGTTCATCTACCGATGTCACCGCACAACATCCTGGTGATAACTATAATCTATCAGCACGCGACTACCAGGTTGCCGGCTTTGCTTCGATAACTGCTCAAGGCTCAGACATGGAGGGCGGCACCAATAATCTTGTTAAGGTCGTGAGCCAGGAGGATGTTGACAACTTGCGGCAGAAAATCATTGACGGCTTTACGAGCAACGCCAAAGAAGAACTCAAGCAGCAATTTATAGCCGAGGGTTTAATACCTCTTGAAGACACGTTTTCGGTTGGTCAACCGGTTGCTGTCAGTACGCCCAATGTTAATGACGAGGCTGCCGAGGTAACTGTAAACGTTACTATGAGCTTCACTATGCAAGGAGTAGAACAGGACCACATTAAGAAGCTAATCGAAAACTCCGTCAAAGACGAAATAGACGCAGAAAGACAGTCAATACTTGACCACGGTCTTGGCGGAGCGATTTTCCAAATAAACGAACGGAAAGAAGACGGTAGCGTTAGTTATAGCCTGCAGACGCTTGTGGTTGCAGGCCCTGAGATTAATCAGGAAGGCCTGAAACAGGAAATTGCCGGAAAGAAACTCGGTGAAACAGAGAGGATTATTGAAAGCCAGCCAGGCGTCAAAGAGGCAGTAGTAGACTATAGTCCCTTCTGGGTGTCAAAAACTCCGCGCAAACCGTCCAAAGTAAATGTCATCATTGAAAGCACTAATCAAGATCAAGATGCAGACAACAGCGAATAGTTCAAGCATACTGGCTCTAGACGTTGGTAGCAGGAGAATCGGAGTAGCCTCGGCAAATGCTGTTGCGCGTCTTCCGCGACCGCTTAAAACCGTACTCAACGATGAAAAAATCTTCGAGACAATTAAGAATCTAGTTCTTGGAGAGAACGCCATATCCGTCGTTATAGGTCTGCCCAGAGGTATGGATAGTCAAGAGACAGAACAAACTAAATTAGTGCGGAACTTTGGTATGAAACTAAAAAAACACCTGGATGTGCCAGTTTACTACCAGGATGAAGCAGTGACATCGAAACTGGCCGAGGAGGCATTAAGCCGTTCCGGCAAACCTTACGACAAATCAGCGATTGATGCTTTGGCTGCTACCTACATACTGGAAGATTTTTTGATGGCTAAAAAGGAGCTTTTGTCGTGAATGATTATTCCGTAAAAAAGTCGGGCCGGCGCTGGCCGATGGTTGTCTTAATCGTCATTACGGTACTGGCGCTTCTTGTGGTAGGGGGTGCCGTGGCTGTGAGACGCGTTTACTATGACAATCTAAAATCAGTAAGCAGTTCCGAGAAAAGTCAGCTTGTCACTATAGCAGTCGGATCCACTCCCGCACAAATAGCCGAACAATTAGAAGAAGCCGGGCTTATCCGTAAGGCATGGGTTTTTGAGTGGTACGTACGCAATGCCGGCGTAAGGGATGAGTTGCTGGCAGGTACGTATGCTCTGCGTCCAAGCCAGAGCGTCAAGGAAATTGTCAGCGTACTGACCGGTGGGAAAATTGCCACTGACTTGGTCACCATTTTCCCGGCTAAGAGAATTGATGAAGTCCGTGATGACCTTATTAATCAGGGGTTCTCCGCTGAAGCGGTTGACGCTGCTTTTAATCCTGCTCTATATTCGGATCATCCGGCGCTTGTTGACAAGCCTGCAGGAGCCAGCCTGGAAGGGTACCTATTCCCGGAATCATTCCAGAAAACAGCTACTACTACACCAGAGGATATTATTCGTGCATCACTTGACCAGATGCACGAGCATCTGACTCCTGAAATACGAGCTGGAATCGTAAGACAAGGTCTGAATGTCCATGAAGGTGTTATCCTGGCCTCTATTATCGAACAAGAGGTTGGCAGCAAGGACCCGGTAAAAGATCTGGAAGATAAAAAGAAAGTAGCTCAGGTTTTCCTGCGACGTCTAAAAGAGGGTATCGCTCTCGAATCCGATGCTACAGCAGGGTACGGGGCTGTGCTGGCCGGACAAGACCCCAGCTTGTCATATACTTCGCCATACAACACTTATCAGAATAAAGGCTTGACTCCCGGTCCTATAAGCAACGTAGGCTTGAATTCCCTGCGCTCGGTTGCGGAACCAGCCACAACCGACTATCTTTTCTTCGTGTCAGGTGATGATGGAACGAATCATTTTTCCCACACCCTTCAGGAGCATCAGCGTCTTACGCGCGAGTACTGCAGCACCTGCCCCTAGGGCTTTTTGCTGACGCCACAACAGAGGTAAGGCTATTGGAAAAGGCTTGCGTTTGATAGCCTCGTTTGCTATAATTCCGTGGCAACTGTGCTTTTGCCGTTTCTTTTCTTGGCAGGGCTCCGGTTGCCCTGACGATTGACTTTTTGCACATCTATAATGGTTTTTCATAGGTGTTATAACATTAAGAACCAGTTGTCCGGCAGCGGCTAATTAAGCCGGGAGAACATGTATTCGTACTACAACCCAAACCCTTAGTCGCAAGCTAAGTATCGGTTCAAACTCCGGTGTCTTTAAACGTTTATTCAAAAAACGTCTTCGTCGTTCTAAGAAGCGCATGGTTCGATACGGTCTTCTTGGCGCGAATGTTGCGCTTCTTATTGTTGTGGTTGGGTTCGTATCAAGCGGCCCCACCTCTAACGAAACAGTGGTGAGCCACGCACTTTCTAAGCCTACTACAGGGACAAGTATTGCAGCCAACCCACTAGACCAACTGTCTTCCGCTGATATTGCCGTACACGTAGCTAGAATGACCCAATTGGATGAGACGACAGCCGTCATAAACCACGCTGACAGTGTAAATGCTCAACTTACTGTTGCGCCTGCCGAGGAATCGGTGGTTGCTAAACCGCAAATTGTAGCCACAGATTTAAAGTCCAAGAAAGATATTATTAAATACGCCGCTCAAGAAGGCGACAGTGTTTCTTCGCTGGCTACCAGATTTGGTGTTACCTCTGACTCGATTCGGTGGTCCAATGGATTGAGCGGCGACCGTCTAGAGGTTGGCCAGGAACTATATATACCGCCGTCTAACGGTATTGTATACACGGTCAAAGAAGGCGATACAGTTGACAGCTTGGTCCAGCGCTACAATGCTAATAAACAAAAGCTTATTGAAATGAATGACGCGGAAGTAGGCGGATTAAAAGTTGGTGACCGTATTATCATCGCTGATGGTATACAGCCTACACGTCGTCCTATTATGAGCGCTACCGCTAGTAGCTTTGCCCGTGGAGTTGTAGCACCTCGTTACGGTGGTAATGGCTATGATTACGGCTGGTGTACTTGGCATGCTGCTAATCGTCGTATAGAAATTGGTCGGCCGCTTCCAACCAATCTTGGTAACGCTATCAGCTGGTACTCTTTGGCTCAACGAGCGGGCTTGCCAGTAGGTACACAGCCGCAAGCTGGAGCGGTCTTATGGCATGCAAACATGGGCGGCTTGGGTCATGTTGCCTTTGTTGAGAAGGTTAACGATGACGGCTCTATACTGGTTTCTGATATGAACTATCCATCGTGGGGCCGGGTTACCTACAGAACTGTTCAGCCGGGCGAGTTTGGCAAGTACCGATTTATTTACTAAAAATTGAGCCACCATTATTATCCTTAATTCTTGCAAAGACAGAAAATTGAACCGCTTGTCTCTTTTGTCTAGACAACGGATTTAAGTGATGAGACACTTTGTAAGATGTTTGTAGATAAAGTTCAGGTTGAGGTCAAGGCAGGCGATGGAGGAGACGGTATCGTTAGTTTTCGTCATGAGAAGTTTATAGACAAAGGTGGGCCGGATGGAGGAGACGGTGGCAGAGGTGGTAACGTTATCTTTGAAGCTAGCCGCAACCAAAACACCCTTGCTGCTTTTCGCTATCAAAAGCGTGTTGAAGCTTCGCCAGGCAAACCTGGCGGCAAGCGCAAAATGCACGGCCGAAGTGGTCAGGACCTAGTCATACAATTGCCGGTGGGAACCGTAGTCACAGAAGCTTCGGGTGAAGTCATTGCCGATCTGACTGAAGACGCCATACAAACTGTTATAGCGCGAGGTGGCCAGGGCGGTTTTGGTAATGCACACTTTGTTTCCAGTACCCGACAGGCGCCGCGCATCGGTGAAAAGGGAGAAAAAGGTGAACAGCGCTCACTAATCCTCGAGCTTAAAATGATTGCTGATGTTGGTCTGGTAGGGTTGCCTAATGCTGGCAAATCTACACTGTTGGCCGCAATCAGTAATGCCCGCCCAGAGATCGCAAACTACCCATTTACGACAATTAGACCCAACCTGGGTATGGTGGATGTTGACGAACAAACTTCTCTGCTTTTCGCCGACATCCCCGGCTTAATTGAAGGTGCGGCTGAGGGCAAGGGTCTTGGTGACGACTTCTTGCGTCACGTTGAACGAACAAAAGTTCTTATACACTTACTTGATATCTATCAAAATGACATCGCTAGCGCATACCAAACTATTCAAAAAGAACTAAAAGCTTACAAGGTCGACCTGAGCAAGCGGCCCCAGCTAGTGGTTCTTAATAAAATTGACGGTCTTGATGAGGACATCGTTGCCGATAAAACAGCCGAGCTTAAAACCGTATTGCCTAAGCGTACACGTGTTTTTGCCGTTTCGGCACAGAGCCGGGCTGGTGTACGCGAACTTCTGTTCGCAGTAAAGAACTTGGTGATCAAACAGCGGAAACAGGAAAAAGCGAAGGAAAAAGACTCCGAGCCGTCCGTACCGGTGCTACGTTTACAAAATGACGAAGCCTGGTCGGTTGCTAGACATGACAGAGTATTTGTAGTGACCGGACGGAAGATTGAGCGCTTTGCTGCAAGAACTGATTTTACGAGCTTTCATGCCGTTCAGCGGTTGCGGGATATTATGAAAAAAATGGGTATTATGCACGAGCTAACACGGCAAGGTATCGAGCCCGGACAGAAAATCAAGATAGGCAGCAACAACTTGGAGTACTGACGCTACTGTTCTGATTGCCCAGTTAAGAGAGTAATTAAGTGGTCAGCTACTCCTAAATCGGACATGTTAGACTGAAAGTACATGGCATTCAGTTTTTATTTTTATGATTTAGAGACGAGTGGTTTTAATCCGCGGAGCGCGAGAATTATGCAATTTGCGGGTCAGCGGGCTGATGCCAACCTGAAAGCGGTGGGCAAATCGCACAATTGCCTGATAACTTTGACCGAGGACGTCGTTCCTGATCCTGACGCCATACTCATAACAGGTATTACGCCGCAACAAACGCGTGCTGAGGGAATGACCGAGGCGGAGTTCTTGAAGTTTTTCCACGAGGAAGTCGCAACGCCTGATACCGTTTTTGTAGGGTTCAACAACGTCCGGTTTGATGATGAATTCATGCGGTATCTTCATTACCGCAACTTTTACGACCCCTACGAATGGCAGTGGCAAGATGGGCGTGGCCGATGGGACCTACTGGACGTGGTGCGTATGACCAGGGCATTGCGTCCAGATAGCATTGTCTGGCCATTTGACTCGACGGGCAAACCAAGTAACCGCTTAGAACTACTTACGTCAGTAAATAAGCTGGACCATTCCAAAGCGCACGATGCGCTTAGCGACGTCAACGCCTCATTAGCTGTAGCCCGCCTGATTCGCAATAAACAACCTAAACTGTTTGATTTTCTGTTAGGAATGCGGGACAAAAAACGCGTCAGTCAACTTGTTTATGCCGGACAACCCTTTCTATATGCTTCCGGCAAATATGACAGCCAGTGGGAAAAAACCACGGCAGTGGCAGTTCTAGCAGGTCACCCCGAAAGGCAGGGGGTGTTCGTATATGACTTAAGGTATGATCCGGAAAAGTTCATCTCTCTTACGCCCGCAGAGCTGGCTAAGGCTTGGTTGCGGCGCCGCGACGAACCTGGGCCGAGGCTGCCAGTTAAAACGCTGCTTTTTAATCGTTGCCCAGCAATAGCACCGTTGACAGTTCTTGATAAAGCAAGCAGCGAGCGGTTGGCACTTAATCCGGATGCCATAAACCAGCAGTTTAAAAAGCTTCAGGCATCCAATCTGGCACCAGCGGTTATGGCTGCATGGGAACTCCTCGATAAAAAACAGCAGGCAAAATTCTTAGTTGATGAACTGGATGTTGACGCGCAGCTTTACGAAGGGTTTTTCAGCGAGGCGGACCGGACTAAGATGAGCATAGTACGTGCAGCTGAGGTAGATGAACTTGCCAACCTGTCCGTTTCCTTTAAAGACCAACGGCTTGAAGCACTTTTGCCACTTTATAAGGCCCGCAATTTTCCGCAGGCTTTAACTAATGATGAACGTGGGATCTGGGATCGTTTCAAGGAGCGTAAACTTTTAGGTGGCAAAGAAGCCAGCCGCCTGGCAAGATATTTTGAGCGTATAAGCGAGCTAAATGCACGTACCGATTTGAATGACCAGCAACGCTATTTACTAGAGGAGCTGGCTCTCTACGGCGAGTCGGTTATGCCCCTAGAGCCTTAACCAGCTTCTTGATGTCGCGCAAAGTAAGCATTTGTCGCAAAAGCCGACGCCTCACCTCTATTTCACGCATTAGCGACAGCAATAACACAAACGCTGTTGATATGCACAGCACTTGGAAAAAGGTAAGTTGAAGGTGAGTCCCGGGGATTTGGCCAAGGACGATAAAATCAAGCATATTAGAATAACCTTAGATAAGCATTATATTACACTATATTGAATAAATATCAAATATATATTATTGATGCTTATGCTAACGATTCTTCACGTGGTTCATAAAGCGTTTCAAGCGTTTCCGATTGCCGATGAATAGAACGAATGCAGTCAGAAGCAGTAGTATGCCGATTGTTAGGGTTATGTTTTTAGTATAGGTGTTAAGTAATTGCACTCCGACAACGACAAAAATTACGGTCATGATATCGTAAAAAGCTTCCCATACAGGATGTTTAACAAATATAGCATCTATTACGTTAACGCCCTTTTCCTTAATTGTCTTAAGCCAGCGTTTAGCCCATTCATGGTTGATTGCCAGTAGTCCCAGCCCTGCTATGAATATTGGTATGCCTCCGGGACCCGGCAACCAGCCGAATAGTGGGGAAATCAGCATAAGCAAAAAGCCAAGCGTATCCATTAGTATGTGTTTAGTGCGCTCCATCATCAGACTAGTATAGCCGATGTAAGGAGAGGAAGTCTAAACGGCATCATTAGCTACAGTCATAGATTATTTACCATATGGCAAAATTACTGTGATTAGTTGTGTCTGTGCGCTGACGCGTAAGTGTTCGGCATGGTAATTACAAACACCGCCCGACAAAATCGGACGGTGTTATATAGCTTACTAATGAATTAGCTGACTACTGACATGGAACTTCTTGACCGTTGATAGTACAACGGGCAGTACCTGGCGCACCGCTAGCACCTTGGGACGTAGCTTGGCACCGGCCGTTTACAAGGGGTTGGCTCACACCGTTCACTACACAGGTGTTTGTGGTTGATCCGGTCGAGCCGGATGAAGTACTGGTACAAGTAGCCGTACCGCTTCCGCTGACTTGAGTCGTACTTTGCCCATTGGTAGTACAGTTGGCACTGCTGCCAGTGTTATGTGTTGAAGTGCTAGTGTTAGGAATAGGACGATTTATAGTCGGTCGCTTGAAGTTTGAGCGCCTAAAGAAATAGGCATTACTAGTTCTAAGCGCTGCCACACCGACAACACCAACCACTAAAACAACGAGTACGGCCACTATGGGGGTGAATCCGTCTTGTCGGTTAAGAAATTTTGTCATTTATTATCCTTTCTAATTTTGCTTGTGCTTAAGCTCTAGAATAGGACCGTTATTACCAGTTGTCAAGAATGATTAAAAGCAGTGTTGCATAGACAAAAGGGCTGGCATAACAGAGTATTTTTGTGTATAATTGATTGATTTCGAAAAAGAAGCAAGAGGCGAGGCACATGGACGAAATACGAGTTCAGGGAGCGCGGGAACACAATCTCAAGGATATTGACGTAGTCATACCGCGCAGCAAACTGGTGGTTATCACCGGCTTAAGCGGTTCGGGCAAGTCTAGCCTGGCTTTTGATACTATTTATGCCGAGGGCCAACGTCGCTATGTAGAATCGCTGAGCAGCTATGCCCGTCAATTCCTGGGGCTAATGGAAAAGCCCAACGTTGACCAGATTGATGGTCTAAGCCCGGCTATAAGTATTGACCAGAAATCTACCAGTCGTAACCCGCGCAGTACTGTAGCAACCGTCACCGAAATCTACGACTATTTGCGCCTTTTGTTTGCTAGGATCGGCATACCGCATTGTCCGGTTTGCGGACGTCCTGTTACGCGTCAGACAACTGCGGCTATCGTTGATCAAGTAACGGCCCTACCAAAGAATGCCAGGCTTATGATACTTGCGCCCGTTATTACAGATAAGAAAGGAGCATTCGAACATATACCTGAACAGTACCAAAGGGCTGGTTTTGCTCGCGTCCGCGTGGACGGAGTGGTCTACGCCCTTGACGAGTTCCCGTCGCTTGATAAGAATTACAAGCATTCAATTGATATCGTAGTCGATAGGCTTGTTAATGATGAAGATAGTCGAGGCCGGCTCACGCAGTCGGTAGAGCAGGCGCTGGACTTGGCTGATGGTCGCCTGAAAATCTTGAATGCCGATTCTAACGACGAGACGGTATATAGCCTAAGATACGCCTGTATTGACCACTCTGATGTCGCAATTCCGGAGCTTGAGCCTCGAACCTTTAGTTTTAACAGTCCTCATGGTGCCTGCCCGGTATGTACAGGACTTGGCTCGCGTATGGAGGTCGACCCCGAACTTGTTATCCCTAACGGACGGCTTACCATTGCCGAAGGGGCTATCAGGCCGTTTAACCGGGTTAGTACCGACGCATGGTATATGAAAAAAATGCAAGCGGTGGCCGAAACCTACGGATTTAGCTTGCATGTGCCGACTGGTGAATTAAGTCAACAGCACTTAGATGCCATTCTCTACGGAACAGGCTCGGAGCGTTACAGAGTCGGCTTAGGCGGTGGCCGATCGTTTGATACTACGTATGAAGGCGTTATACCGAATTTGGAACGCCGCCACAAAGAGACAGAAAGCGACTTCATGCGTCGCGATATTGAGCGGTTTATGCGTGAAAAACCATGCCACGAATGTAAGGGCCGGCGGCTAAGGCCAGAAGTTCTGGCCATAACCTTAGCTAACCAATCAATTATGGATATATGCGAACTTAGTATCGACGATGCCATAACTTTCTTCGACAGTCTTAAGCTTGACGCAAAAGACAGTCAGATTGCCCAACAGATCCTTAAAGAAATCAGGGCTCGGCTTACTTTCATGCAAGACGTTGGCCTGAATTACCTAAATCTGGCCCGCAGTGCGGTAACATTGTCGGGTGGCGAAGCGCAGCGTATACGTTTAGCTACGCAAATTGGTTCCGGATTACAGGGTGTTTTATACGTTTTGGACGAACCAAGCATAGGATTGCACCAGCGAGATAACGAGCGTCTAATCCGTACGCTGAAGCATCTTCGTGATCTCGGAAATACGGTTCTGGTCGTAGAGCATGATGAAGACACAATTCGCTCTGCTGATTACTTGCTTGATATTGGGCCGGGAGCGGGAATACACGGAGGGCAGGTCGTGGCTGCCGGCAAGCCGAACGAAGTCTCTAAAGTTAAGGAGAGCATAACTGCCCAGTATCTTAGAGGTGAAAAAACCATCCCGTTACCTAAAAAGCGTCGTGCAGGCAATGGGAAAGCGCTTATTATCCGTGGTGCACGCGAAAACAATCTGAAAAACGTGAGCGTTGAAATACCGCTCGGCAAGCTTGTGGTGGTCAGTGGCGTATCCGGCTCAGGCAAATCAAGTCTTATAAATGATATCCTGGCCCGCGAGCTGTCGGCCAGATTAATGCGAGCAAACACCGTGCCTGGCCGTCATGATGATATAGAAGGTATCAAACAGTTGGACAAAGCGATCATTATTGATCAGTCGCCTATCGGTCGCACCCCACGATCTAACCCGGCAACTTACACAGGGCTGTTTACTCCGATTCGGGAACTGTTTGCCAGTGTGCCAGAAGCCAAAATCCGCGGTTACGGTCCTGGACGCTTCAGTTTCAACGTACGCGGCGGACGTTGCGAGAACTGTGCCGGTGACGGCATCATTAAGATTGAGATGCACTTTCTGCCTGATGTGTATGTCCCATGCGATGAATGTAAGGGGAAGCGTTACAACAGAGAAGCACTGGAAATCCATTACAAGGGCAAAACCATTAGCGATGTGCTGGAAATGACTTGCGAAGCAGCGCTTGAATTTTTCGGCAACATTCCTATTATCGCCAGAAAGCTGCAGACCCTGGTTGATGTCGGGCTTGGCTACATTACTCTCGGGCAGCCTGCTACAACCCTATCCGGTGGCGAGGCTCAGCGCGTTAAGCTGGCAACCGAGTTGTCGCGCCGGCCAACGGGTCGAACGCTATATATTCTGGATGAGCCGACTACCGGACTGCACATGGCTGACGTTCAGAAGCTGTTAGCCATACTGCACGCGTTGGTTGATAACGGCAACAGCATGATTGTGATTGAGCATAATCTGGACGTGATAAAAAATGCCGACCATATAATCGATATGGGGCCCGAGGGCGGTGCGGCGGGCGGACAAATTATTGCTGAAGGGTCGCCGGAAAATGTGGTTAAATCCAAAGAATCATACACTGGTAAATTCTTAGCCAGGATGCTCGCATAACATTTGCCTATGCCGATACTCGAGTTATCTACTGATTCAAGACAAGACAGGGGCCTGATGGAAATATTTGCTCACAGCTCAATTGCTGCTAACTTCTATGACAGTTATCGCTTTCTTGCTTTACTGAGTATGAGGCCCGACATCAGGGACTATTACAGACGCAGATACGGATATCCGGACGGGCTGCCGGCACTTGATACTACCAAAGATATACGCAAAGCTTTAGCCGGAAGATTGGTCATGGTGCTTCATTTTGCAGGCGACGATTTATGGATAGCTAGAAACCAGGAACTACCGCCGGAGAGGTCCCTGGTTCTCTCGTCTTACTCCGGGTTTGTTGAGGATGCTAGCCGGCTGATCAGTCACAGACTTTTTCGTATTGAACCCGTTATCCAGCAGCTTCAAAATCCACTTACGCCAGCTACTACAGAGCGTTTGTGGAACCGGCCCAATGAATTGCCGCAGCTGGAAGAGCTACTGCAATTCTAGGATCACTGGCAGATTAAGTCAGTCTATTTTTTTATTAAGGAAGACGTTGCGCAGCAGCAGCTTGACCTTCGCCAGCAACAACTGGCGTGTTTTTCGATCCTTTAGAAGATGGAAAAAGGCCAAGCCGAAGCTTGCCACGATTATGGCTAGGATAATCGGTGTCAAATAGTCTTGGAGCCAGGGTAGCCGCGAACCAAGCCAGTATCCGAGCAAAATTACGCCACCTCCCCACAAAACACCGCCTATCATATTAAAAGCAAGAAAACGAGAACGGGGCATTTTTCCTATGCCCGCTACCATTGGCGCGAAGGTACGCACGACCGGTACGAAGCGCGCCAATATTATGGTCTTGCCGCCATGCTGTTGGTAGAAGCGCTCTGCTCTTTCCAGGTGATCCGGCTTAAACAATATGCTGTCGTGCTTCTTAAATAGCCGTTTGCCGGTTCTGCGCCCAATGCTATATCCAACATTATCACCGATAATGGCCGCCAGTATAACAATGATTAATAAGGGTACCAATGGTAGTATGTTTTGCGAAGCTAATATACCGGCCCCAAAAAGCAGCGTATCACCAGGCAGAAAGAAGCCTATAAGCAGCCCAGATTCAGCAAATACAGTGGCGCCGATTGCAATCAGTCCTCCGCCCAATATAGCTTTGTCTATGCTCAGTGCCATTACCTTAGCCTAGCAGGAGGCGGTGTGTTGAGTCCAGGAGTTTAAAATTTGCTATAATTAGCTCTACTGGAGGAAATTATTAATGAGTGATAGTATTGCCGTTGATTTACAGGAAAGATCGGTCGTTGGCAAAGGGCTTACAAATCTGCGCAAGCAAGGCCTAGTACCGGCAGTTATTCATGACCACGGCAAGGATTCCATACATGTTATGGGGGATTACATAAAGCTGAACAAAGTCTATGAGCAAGCCGGTAAACACCACCCGGTAGAGGTGACGGTAGGAAGTAAGCGACATCTTGCTCTTATTAAGGACGCCGACTTTGAACCGACTAAACGCCAGCTGCGTCATGTCGTATTCCAGGCTATTAAACAAGACGAGAAAGTCGAAGCCGAAATTCCTGTCGTGCTTGTGGGTGATATACCGGCTGAAATGAAGAGTCTGATGGTTATCAAGGGAACCGATACGGTTACTGTGGACGCCCTGCCAAAAGACTTGCCCGATGAACTTACGGTTGATGCAAGCGTTTTGCAAGAAGTAGGCGACAAGCTCCATGTGTCGGATCTGAAAGTGCCGGCCGGCGTGACCGTTATGACCGATCCCGAAACTATGCTTGCGTTCGTTGAGATGCCTAAAGACCAGATTGCCGAAGCTGATGCGGCCGCAGAAGCGTTGGCTGAAGATGCCGCTGCCACTACCGAGAAGACCGAAGAGCAGCCAAAGGCTGAAGCTGCTACCGAAGCATCCGAAGAAGAGTAGTTTGCTACTCTTCTATGAACCCGTCGCTTTGATGGGACCAGAGTTCGGCATACTTGCCGCGCTTCTTCAATAGTTCGCTATGTGTTCCTTGTTCAATGATCTGGCCGTCGTCAATAACTATAATCCGGTCCATATGACGCAGAGTCGAAAGACGGTGCGCTATAGCGATTACGGTTTTGTTCTGCCATAACGCTTCAAGCGCTTCTTGTACCAAGACCTCGCTCTCGCTATCCAGCGCGCTGGTTGCCTCGTCTAGTATGAGAATCGGTTTGTCGTCTAAGAAGGCCCTGGCAATAGCAATGCGCTGTCTTTGGCCCGCCGAAAGCTTGACCCCTCGTTCTCCTACCAATGCTTCGTACCCATCTTTTATGCGCACAATGAACTCATCGGCGTGCGCTTTTTTGGCTGCCGTGACAATTTCCTCGTGAGTAACTTGCCTATCCGTTGCATAAGCAACGTTATCAGCAATACTTCTGTGGAACAATACAGTATCTTGCGGAACGTATGAAACCAGACGGGCAATCTCTTTGGTTTCGATCGGATTACCGTCGATCTGTATAGATTTTTCTGCGACTGAATAATATCCAAGCAGCAGTTTAGTAAGCGTGGTTTTGCCACTACCGCTTTTGCCGACAATGCCTAGCTTCTGATTTTTGGAAATCTCAAGATTGATGCTTGATAAAACCTCACGACTTTTATTGTCGGGATATGAGAAGCTCAAATCCCTAAATGCCAAGGATTCTTCAAATGTTCGCAGCGTTGTTTCGTGTCCCATGCCGTCCCCATCCTCCTTGCATATATTAGTTTTACCAAAAAGGTAGGTATGTGCTTCCTCCATTCTTGATAGTCTTAGACTTAGCTGTGAGACACTCCAAATCAAGTTCCAAATAAAGCCCGAAAACACTACTAGCGTGGTAAAGAGAGTAGTTAACTGGGCTAATGTAATATTGCCCTGGAGGTATAGATGAACATTAAACAAGATTGTCGACGGCCAAATCAAAGTTCTGACAATTGAACCCATTGACGCCCAAAAAACCATTCCCCACATAAATGAATTACGGGCTGCTTGCGTGTTTTCAAGCTGAGCTTGAGTTATAAGCTTGGTTTCCTGCTTTTCTTTCTGAAACGACTTTACATTTACGAAGTTTGCGATGGCATCAATAATTTTACCGTTCTTCGTCGAATCCACATCTGTCCAGACCTGCTCATACTTCAAACTGTTTTTTACGGTTTTTCGACCGATCAGCAACATCAACACTATGCCGCTAGTGAAAATCAGACCTGTTTGCCAGTTGATGCTGGCGAGTATGGTAACGACAACTATTAGGCTAATGACCTGTTCCGTATAGTCCCAAAATATTTTTTCTAACTGGTCGCGCAGTTCCTGACTTAGCTTAGTAATGAGCGACGAGATTTTACCCGTAAACTTATCTACAAAATACGGATATGGCTTACGCACAACATGGTTGAACAGAATATTCTCGTAACTAAAACTTAGTGGGTACAACAATTTCACGTAAAAAATTTCACTTAAGCGCCAAATGAGATTATGGGCTGTGCTTAGTGTGATAAGAATTGCCACGTATAACGATACTTGGCTCGTTTCTATGGGATTTTGTGCTAAGACGCCGACTAACTTACCTATAAATATGGGAGTTATGGCAATACAAATATCGGCTATAGCAAAAGAAACAAATACAAGTAGCATTCGCCATTTATATCGTGCCATGTAAGTCAAAAATGAGGATAGGGAGGAATACCTGGTAGCTTTTTTACTCATCGATGAATCCTCCAGATTGGTGCGACCATAAGCGTGCATACAGACCCTTTTTGTTAAGCAGCTGCCGGTGTGAGCCTTCTTCTACAATTTTGCCTTTGTCCATGACGATTATGCGGTCCATCTTCTGAATCGTACTAAGCCGGTGGGCGATCACTATGGCAGTTTTCTTTTCCATCAATTTCCATAGAGCATCTTGAATCAGGACTTCGCTTTCGGAGTCGAGAGCACTAGTTGCCTCGTCCAATATGAGTATCGGTGCTTGGTGTAACATGGCCCGGGCAATGGCAATTCTTTGTCGCTGACCGCCTGATAATTTCACGCCGCGTTCACCTACAAGCGTTTCGTAACCGTTAGGTAAGTCTTTGATGAATTCATGAGCATGGGCTAGTTTGGCGACCTTTACTATGTCTTCCATATTTGCGTCAGCTCTACCGTAACTAATGTTTTCGGCAATAGTGCGATGGAACAACATCGGTTCCTGCGGGACTGAAGTCAAGCTGCTTCGTAAATCTTCCAGTCGCAGTTTGGAAATGTCGTGGCCGTCGATTTTAATCATGCCGCCCTGAATATCCATAAACCGCATAATTAGCTTGGTTATGGTGGTCTTGCCGCCGCCGCTAGGCCCCACAAGCCCAACTTTCTCACCGGCAGATATGTGAAAATTCAGGTCGTTGAAAACGTCACGGCTATTCCCGTCTTGGTAGCGGAACGTTACGTTTTGAAAGTCTACCTCGCCTTTAGTTGCTTTAAACGGCGCTGCGTTAGGGTTATCGCTCACTTCAGAATTAAGCTCCAGAATCTGCGTCATGTTATGCGCATCGCCTAAAGAGCGGTTGATGTTACGAATAACCCGGTTTGATTCCCATAACCTACGAGAAAGCGTCAGCGTGTAATTAACTGCCAGGAACAAAGCCCCTAGTGGCGCGTTAAACAAAGAGACCATAATCAGACCACCAACGAACGCGGTAATGCTTATGCTCATTGTGCCCACCTGGCTGATAGCTTCATTCTTCATAGCTACGCGCATTAAGTCGTAGTAAGTGTGCTTAACAACTTCGGTTTGCTTGTGAAAAAGCTTGTTCTCAATCTTTTCGCCGGCAAAAGCCCGTACCGTTGCAACGTTGGTAATGTTGTCCGCCAGTTTGGCAGTACGGTCGCTTTCCGCTGCTGCCACTGCCCGGTCATACTTTATTTGCTTGAGCGTACGGCGACTCATAATGAAAAGATATATGAGACACCCTATGAGAAGCGCCAGAGCTAACCGCCAGGTAACCGTTGCTAGTACTATGAGTGAACCGATCAAGCTTACAGTACCGGTCACTACTGCCCAGGTAAAATCATCCATAAAGCGCTCGTAGCCGGCACCGAACTTGTTGGCATCAGAAACCAGCGCGCCACCGAAACGGTTGGCGTGGAATGTGCTGCTTTGTCGTTGCAAATGATCAAAAATATATTTCATGGTCCTTTGTGCCGCACGAATCTCGAACAGCCACATAATAATGACCTGCAGCCTCCAAAAAACCAGCCCGGCGAACAAGAGCCCAATATAAATCCAAGCATAGTGATCAAATTGCCAGAAATCAAAAGGCTGCCCACTCGCTTGCATGTCCGCCATTTTATCGAAGGCCTTGGATACAATGTATGGCGGGAGTATTTCATTCACTATCATGGCCAATACAACCAAAGTCGTACTGATAAAAAACAAACGCTTGTCAGGACGAGTGAAGCGCCAGAACCATTTAATGGTCAGTCGTATAGGTGTAGATTTCTTCATACGCGCTAGGCCTCCTTGCCTGCGCTTAGGTTATAAAACTAACGTATTTGTTTTGATAAGAAACGCTAGAGAAGAACAGGGCAACCTGTAATTGTCACGTCAAAAATCCGTCTTACTAACATGCTAACAGCCGCCCTTTCCTTAATTTTGTAATAGTAACAACAATTATACCACTGTTGTCAAACAATTGGCAACTTTTGCTAAAATATATGAACCAATGCAGAAGATCATTCTTTACTACAAATTCGTGCCGGTACCCGATCCGGAAACGGTTATGTTCTGGCAGCGCAACTTATGCGAGCGCTTGGAACTTAAAGGCCGGATCATTATTTCAAAACAGGGTATAAACGGTACGCTAGGTGGCGAAATGGACGATATGAAGATGTATATTCGCGACATGAACAAGCACCCGCTGTTTAAGCGTATTGAGTACAAATGGAGTGATGGGTTGCGCGAAGATTTTCCGCGTCTTAGTGTTAGGGTAAGACCGGAACTGGTTACACTGGCCCCCGACGAAAACTTTGATGTATTCAATAGCACAAAAGGACTTAAGCCAAAAGCCTGGCATAAATATCTGGAGGATCACCCTGATGCGATCGTACTTGATGCCCGCAATGATTACGAAAGCGAAATAGGTGCTTTTAAAACCGGAAATGTCGTCAAGCCTAAGATTAAAAATTTCCGTGACATTAAGCCGGAACTTGAAAAATTGCCCAAAGACAAGCCGATTCTCACGTACTGTACGGGTGACGTGCGCTGCGAGTACTTGAGTGCTTATATGAAACACAAAGGCTTTGAAGAGGTATACCATCTTGATGGTGGCATTGTGAAGTATGGAGAAGAGTTCAAGGACAATGGCCATTGGGAAGGCAAGTGTTTTGTGTTTGACCAGAGGCTCAATGTTGCATTCTCGGACAAAAGTGCGGATATCGGCAAATGCGTACACTGCGGCAGCAAAACCAGCAATCATGTCAACTGCAGCAATGTGGCCTGCAACCGTTTGATTCTGGCCTGCATTGCCTGCGCAGGTACGGAGTACTGCGATCAATGCATCAGTAGTCGTGCTCCAACTCGCACATAATCTATAATAAGAGCCATGAACGCATTAAAACGGGATGCTAGAACTCCGCGTTTCGTACCGGATTACATGGCGGCTTCACTTGCGGACGTTGACTTCGCACTTCTTAAAAAGCGCGGTATACGCTATATAGCTTTTGATGCTGACAGTACGCTTGTAACGTTCCGCGGCCGGACCTTATTAACTGCCACCAGGCAATTGCTTCTTAAAAAGCGGCGCATATTTATTGACTGGTGTATTGCCAGCAACCGTGTAACGAATGATCTTCAGCCTCTGGCGGACAGCATCAATGCCGGCGTAGTCAGGGCTACCATTTTTACGCGCAAACCAAGCAAGCGCTTCTTTAGAAGGGTGTTCCGTAAACTCGACTCCAAACCAGAGGAAACCGCCATGATCGGCGACAAGCTGATTGCTGACATGTGGGGCGCCAAGCGATCTGGCATGGTTACGGTATGGGTTGAAAAGATCGGTATGGACAATCCGATTGATCGCGTATTACATGTAAGGAAAATTGAGAAATGGCTAATGAAAGCCTATGAACCGCAGGATAAATAAGAGTGACTCAAGCTTTAGCAAAAAAGCTTAAGGCATTGCCCAAAGAGCCGGGTGTCTATTTCCATAAGAGCAAAACCGGCGAAATTATATATATAGGCAAGGCGGCACGTCTAAATAACAGAGTACGCCAGTACTTCCAAAAAAGCCGTAGCCGGGACCCTAAGACCGAAGCGCTGGTCGCGGAAATTGCCGATGTGGACTGGATGGTTGTTGAGAGCGAACTTGAGGCGCTGTTTCTGGAAGCGGAAATGGTGCGGCGCTACATGCCTAGATACAACATCCTTCTGCGTGACGACAAATCCATGTCCTACATCCGCATTGATTACGATAGCGATTACCCTACCGTTAGCACAACACGACGACCGCTTGATGATGGAGCACGGTACTTTGGGCCTTATTTGAGCACCGTGAGTGTTCGGCAGGCGCTGAAGTTACTAAGGAGGGTGTTCCCCTTTGCCACAAGGCGCATTCCCGGACAAAAACGTGCCACGCTCCACTATCACTTGGGTCTTGACCCTGGTTTGGAGGAAGGCAAAACGACACTTGATGAATATCGGGCCAATCTACGCAAGCTTATTGCCGTAATAGAAGGCAAACGAAAATCCATAGAGCGCGAACTTGATAAAGACATGAAGACCTTGGCCAAAGCGGCTGAGTTCGAAAAAGCAGCGAAGGCCAGAAACCAACTATTCGCACTGCGTCGCTTAACTCAGCAGGTAATTTTTAGTGATAAAGAATTTTTGGATATCAGCAAGGACCATGCATTGAACGAATTGGTCGACTTATTAAGACTTGAGTCATTCCCCCGCAGAATTGAAGGATTTGATATAAGCCATCAGCAAGGCACCGATGTCGTGGCCAGCATGGTGGTGTTTACTAACGGAGTTAGCAATAAAGGCGAATACAGAAAATTTAAAACACGCATTAATCAGAACGATGATTTCTATAATATGCATGAGACGATCAAACGTCGCTTCAGCGAGAAGAACACTAAGGCTTGGGGTCTGCCGAATCTGGTACTCATTGATGGAGGCAAGGGACAGCTTGAAGCAGCCCTTAGGGCGCGAGAGGAAGCAGGTTATACCAGAATCCCGTTCGCTGGCCTGGCGAAAAGGGAAGAGCAGATTGTGTTGCACAAGACTAAGTCGGCAGTTGATCTGAATGTTGACATAGTTCATAAACTTGGCGGCTTCGTAACCGAGACGGCAGATTTTATTCTTGTTAATTTACCAAAGAATACTAATGCAGTAAAGCTTTTGCAGAGAATAAGGGACGAATCGCATCGTTTTGCTGTCAGTTATCACTCTGTGCTCAAAAGCAAACGTCAGACTGCCAGCCTGCTGGACGATATACCTACGATTGGGCCAAGTAGCCGCAAGAAGCTACTAAAAACCTTTGGCTCCGTAAATGGCGTCATCCAAGCTCGACAAGCCGACCTAGAAAAACTTGTTGGTGTCAAAAAAGCTATAATTTTGCGCCAGTATCTGAGGGCTTACAAAAAAGGCGGCAGCGATGCGTGAGTCTATACTTAAAAAAGTTATGATCGTACTCGGTTGTTTATTGCTACTTGTCCTAATGGTTGAAGCCGCACTGCTTTTTCGGATTCAGCGCCAAATAGGTAATTACGAAACTTACTGGCAGGAGAGGGCAGAGGAAGCTGTTCCTGAGAACGCGCTAATATATGTAGCGCTCGGGGATTCGGTTGCTCAAGGAATTGGTGCTTCGTGGCCGGGAAAAGGCTACGTGGGATTGATCGCAGAGTCATTGCGCCGAAAAACGGGTCGGCCGATACGTGTAATTAATTTAAGCAAGTCGGGCGCTCGAGTATCTGATGCCTTGAACCATCAGGTACCGCTTCTTAAGTCTGTTCAGCCTGAAGTTGTAACTATTGGAATCGGCGCCAATGACATGGCCGGATGGAGTGAGAAGACTTTCCGCAGTGAAATGCAAAAATTAATGGCCGAACTGCCTGAGCATACCGTCATTAGCGACATACCTTATTTTGGGGGCGGACGTAAAAGAAGTTTGGAGAAGAATGTCTTAGCAGCAAACACAGTTATACATGAACTGGCGGCGCGTCATGGCCTGATTGTCGCACCGCTTTACGAGACAACAAAAGATAACGACGGTCTTGGGACCTTATCGGCAGACTTCTTGCACCCGAATAACCGCGGCCATCGTAATTGGCATGAAGCGTTCTGGCAAACAATTAAAATCCGCGGTTTGTTATACTAACAACCTATTATGAATGCACATTTTTCCAGGGAGTTTTTCAGAGCTAACCGTGTCCGGCTGCGAAAGCTGTTTACCGATACCGCACCTATAGTTTTAACTGCAAATGGGCTTCTTCAATGGAGCACAGATAGCGCACATCACTTCAAACAGGATGGTAATTTCTGGTATTTGACAGGCATAGACCATCCTAATGTTTTACTTGTCATGGATAAAGGAGAGGAATATTTAATTGTTCCTAAACTGACAGCTAGTCGTGAAGCGTTTGACGGAACCATAGACCCGAATGCACTCTCTAAGATTAGTGGCGTAGAAGAGGTGTTGTTTGAAAAAGAAGGGTGGGGGCGTCTTAAGTCGCGCCTGAAACGTGTCAGCAACGTTGCTCTTTTGTCCCCGCCTCAGGAATATATAGAGGTGCTTGGCATGTATACTAACCCTGCTCGTCGCAGACTTATTGACGATATAAAACGCATCAAGCCGGGCATAACATTCTTAGACCTGAGACCGCACCTGCAGCGTATGCGCATGGTCAAACAGCCCATAGAACTTGAAGCTATGCAAAAAGCCATTAATATTACCATCAAAAGCCTTGATGTGTTGCAGCGTAAGTTTGAACACGGCCGCTATACGAATGAATTTGAAGTAGAACTGGATCTGAACCGTGAGTTTTTCAAGCGGGGAGGAAGCGGCCACAGTTTTCCGCCTATCGTTGCGGCGGGCGCCAAAGCCAGCATTATTCATCCTTTTGGCAACAAAGATGAGATTACTTCAGAGGAATCGCTGCTTCTGGATGTTGGAGCGGAATACGATCACTATGCGGCAGATATTAGCCGGACCTGGCATGCCGATCCTCCCAAGAGATTTCAAAGTGTACATAACGGCGTTATGGAGACAGCTGACTATGCCTTGAGTTTACTAAAGCCGGGCATAATCTTGCGCGAGTACGAAAAACAGGTTGAAAAATTCATGGGTGAAAAACTGAGAGAGCTAGGGCTTATTAAAGCAATTGAACGTGATACGGTACGCAAGTATTTTCCGCACGCCACCTCACATCACCTGGGCATTGACGTCCACGACGTAAGCGACTATGAGCATCCGCTAGAACCTGGGGCGGTAGTTACAGTGGAACCTGGTATCTACATACCGGCCGAAGGTATAGGTATTAGAATTGAAGATGACGTGTTGATCACGGGGAATGGCATCGAAGTGCTAAGTGCCGGCTTGCGGCGCACCTTATCATAATCTAGAATAAAGCATAAGTTATGTCTCAAGGCGCTTTGACTAGGTTCGTAATTCGTTGGTTTGTCTGCGGTCTTGGTTTATGGATAGCAGCAGGTCTATTTGGTGGTATAACGTATGATAGCCGCATTGCTGTAATAGTTATTGCCGGACTAATACTGGCGCTTGTGAACACTCTGCTTAAACCGATCGTTATCATTCTGTCTTTGCCGGCGATTTTATTTAGCCTGGGGTTGTTTATGATTGTTATAAACGGATTGATGGTACTGTTAGTAAGTCGTCTGTACCCCGACTTGTACGTAACCAGTTTTGCTGCAGCAATACTTGCAGGTATGGTTATAGGGTTGGTAAACTATCTAGTGACGACTATTTTGGAGGAAAAATGAGCATTTATAATTATGTAACCATTGTGTCAGCCGTGTTACTGACCTTGTTGATCTTGATACAAACACGTGGTGCTTCGTTAGGTGCCGGATTAGGAGGGGGCGGCGAGGTAAATACCGTCAGAAGAGGCTCAGATCGCACCCTGCACCAGATGACTATTATTCTTGCGTTTGTATTTGCAGCTTCTTTGATTCTGCATGTCGCTGCTTAGAATACTATGATGATAAATCGAACCACGCGGCTCCGTTTACGACGGCATTTCAGGCGCAGTAAACGGCATGTCGGAGATATCGGTGAACAAGCCGAAGAACAACTTGAAAGGCATTTTCTTCGGCGTCTAAGTCGGTTGAATGACGTGAGACGTTTTGTTCTGAGCTGGGTAGGCCTGCTTGTTTTGTTGGCCGGTATTGTGGTGGTTCAGACACGGGCGTTAAGTTCTTACTATCAGGAGCAGCGGCCAATCCCGGGTGGTATTTATACGGAAGGCATCGTCGGGTCTTTTACGAACGCTAACCCGCTGTATGCAACAGGTGGTGTTGATAAAACAGTTTCGCAGCTAGTATTCGCAAGTCTGCTGAAATTTGACGAACAGGGAGAACTTGTTGGCGATTTAGCAGAAGCGTGGAGCATCGATGAAACCGGGCGTCGGTATACGGTCAGGCTTCGTGGTAATCTGGTGTGGCATGACGGTCGTCCGCTCACATCTAAGGACGTGGTCTTTACCTATCACCGCATACAGAATCCTGATGCCAAATCACCCCTATTCAGCAGCTGGCAAGGTGTGAAAGTCGAGGCTCCTGACGCTCGCACAGTCATCTTTAGTCTGCCCAATGTTCTGACATCCTTCCCGTTCTCACTGACGAACGGTATCGTGCCTGAACACTTGCTCAAGTCAATAGATCCGGGCCAGTTGCGTTCCGCACGCTTCAATACTGCCGAGCCTGTAGGTGCCGGTCCTTTTAGGTGGGAAACTGTTGAAGTCCACGGTACCACACCGGAAGACAGGGAAGAGCGCGTCGGGCTTGCCCCCAACGACCAATACCACGGAGGCGCTCCAAAGATACAGCGCTTTATTATCCGGTCTTTCCGCAGCGAGGATCGTCTTCTGAAAAGCTTTGAAAATCAGGAACTTACCGCCATGGTTGGCATTGACAGCATACCGGACTCGTTCGAAGGCGATCTCAAAGTTAAGCCGTACAGCATTCCGGTAAGTGGTGCCGTAATGGTCTTTTTCAATAATTCCCATGATTATCTTAAAGATCCCAAAATAAGACAAGCACTGGTTAAGGCGGTAGATACAAAACAACTAGTGAACGATCTCGGTTACCCGGCTATACCGGTAAACAGTCCGTTCCTTAAGAGCCATCTTAGCTATGACTCGGCTCTGACACAGTTTGGCACCAATATTGATGAAGCTAACAAGCTTTTGGATGAAGCGGGTTGGAAAAGAGGGCAGAACGGTATTCGCATAAAGGACAATCAGCCGCTTTCCTTCCGCTTATCCGCACAAAATAACAGTGAATTTACGTATGTAGGTCAGGCCCTGCAGAGACAATGGCGGGCAGTAGGTGTTGCTGTAGAAGTTGATCAGCCTAGTGACAATGAATTTCAACCGATTGTAGCATTCCATAACTACGACGCGCTTCTTTACGGGATCAGTCTTGGCGCCGATCCGGACGTATTTGCATACTGGCATAGTTCGCAGGCTGATCCCCGGTCACCTAATCGTTTGAACTTCAGTGAGTATAATTCACAGCAAGCGGATCAGTCGCTTGAAGGTGGCCGTACTCGTACCGATCCCCAGCTGAGGGCTGTCAAATATCGTCCCTTCCTTGAAGCATGGCGTAACGATGCACCGGCTCTCGCTCTGTATCAGCCACGTTTTTTGTATATTATAAGAGGCGGTCTATACAACTTTGATCCTGAAGTAGTGCATTCTGCTGCAGATCGGTTGAGCAATGTGCACAACTGGATGATCCGGCACGGAAAAACAAATAGATAACCTCTTTATTGAGTTTTGTTGCCAAAAAACGTAATATTTACAGGTTAACCGAATCTATTCTTTTAAACCAATTTTTCAAACACATAGCAGAGCTGATTGGTTTGGAAAATTGAGAGGAAGAAGCGACCAAAGCTAAACGTAAAAATGGTGTGCAGTTTTACCCGGGCGGAAGGTCGATTCGAACGAGCGCGAGTGCTGGAATCGGTAGACAGGCTGGCTTGAGGTGCCAGTGTTCGCAAGGACGTGGAGGTTCAAGTCCTCTCTCGCGCACCATAACAACATGATGACCTTTATGGTCGTCTT
>CBKXXB010000007.1:0-34037 GCA_966685145.1 uncultured bacterium
GGACGGACGCACCGCTGGTGTACCAGTTGTCATACCAATGGCATTGCTGGGTAGCTATGTGCGGAGCAGATAAGCGCTGAAAGCATATTAAGCGCGAAACTGACCTCAAGATTAGATTTCCCTATGAGGACACTGAAAGACGATCAGTTTGATAGGTGCAAGGTGAAAGTGCGGCAACGCATGCAGCCGAAGCATACTAATAGTCCCATTGACTTTTTATGAGCCATGAAAGAAAACCTACGGTTTTCATTCATGGTTAGCAATTGACTAGTTATTGGTGCAACCAAGCACCACGTTTGCCTTAACATTTTTAAATTATCGTGCATCATATCAAATATGGTATCAAGTATAAAAGCTTGTTTATCATAAATGATATAAATGGACACCAATTGATGAGATGCTTGGCTTCCTATAGGGGAAAAGAGCAGGTCAGTTTACCCGTTTACGGGTCGGCTTAGCCGACTGACCGATGAGAAAAACCGCAGGTTTGTCTCATTTACTTGGTGCCCATGGCGCGAGGGAGACACCTGTTCCCATGCCGAACACAGAAGTTAAGCCTCGCAGCGGTTACAATACTTGGGGTTCACCCCTGGGAAAATAGCACGGTGCCAAATTTATATAAAGCCTTTCCGAATAGGAGGGGCTTTATCTTTTTGAACTAATTTTTGTTACACGCTTGACACCACAGGAAGGAATACTTTAAAGTAGCCTTAAGGATTAATAAAAATGAAAATCAAACCAAAAATAAAACAAGCGATTTATTCTATCGTCAGCCTGTTTGCTCTTGGGGCAATTGCATCAGCTGCGCCCACGCCGACACTGACCCAAACGATTACAAATGGTGTGTTAAGTACTGACATTCTTGATGCTTCCCGCAATCCGGTGGCCTCACCGGCGGTTTCAATGAGCTCCAAAGCATTTACTTTTGATTGTCAGATAGGCGGCAATGCTTCTACCGGTACGCTTGGTACCAACAGCGAAAGGGTATATGTGATTAATCCCGGTGGTGCCAATAACGGCTGGAACTTGACGGTTGCAGCTACGGGCGGCGCCACTACAACTTGGGAGAACGGCGGCGCCACAAGGCGTATTGATTTCAATGACCCGACTTCTAGCGGTTGTACTGACAGCGCAGATGCTGACACGGCATCGGGTCAAATGACCATTGATCCGTCAGTAGGCACAATTACTACAGATTGTTCTGTCTGTACTACCACTGGCGTAACGAAGGGAGCCTCGACTGCCTTCTCGCAGGGTGTTACTGACTCATTGACTGTACTGTCGGCCGCTGCTGGCTCTGATGATATCTGGCGCGGATATTTGACCGGTACGGCTTTAAGCCAGACTATTCCAGCGGAAACTCCAGCTGATTCATACACCCTGAACCTTACGCTGACCGCCACTGCGCTTTAGACTCCGAAGACCTCTAGCGAAATACCCACACTCCCGTTACAATAGTAACCAGGAGAGGTATGGTAAGGGTTTGTCGAGGTGTTTTAGTACTGATTTTCCTGGTGCTCGCTGCTTCAGGTGCCATTGTTCATGCCGTAGAATACGGTGGGCTTGGCGGGTTGCCAGCCAACCCGGACCCCGACAATCCAAGAACCAAGTCAATCTTTGTCTATACTCTGTCTCCGGGTCAGAGTAAACAAGACGCCGTTCAAGTTATCAATAATACGGATGAAGAAAAAACCATAGAGGTTTATGCTACGGACTCGGAGATTGCCAGCGGCGGTGCGTTCGCTTGCCGGCAGAAGGTAGACCCCAAAACTGCAGTGGGCGGCTGGATCCGTCTTGACCAAACAGAAGTAAAGCTGGCCCCCAATACGAGTCAAGTGGTGCCGTTTAATGTTTTTATACCTGAAACTGCCAGCGTCGGGGAGCATAACGGTTGCATAGTCATACAGGAAAGGGAGGCGACACCCGAGCAGACAGGCAACGGCGTGCAACTAAGCTTTCGTTCGGCGCTAAGAGTGGCCATAACGGTTCCTGGCGACACTACAAAAGATGTAGATTTTACGGAGTTGTCAGTAAGCCAAGAGGCAAAGAAATACGTTCTGAGTGCAAAACTGCACAACAAGGGTAACGTATCCCTCGATACCGAGATTAAGGTATATGTTAAAAACTGGTCAAACCGATTGGTCTATGAAAACGGTGGCGTTTATCCATTACTGGCCCAAAAACAGCCCATAGAACTTAACTTTGACTTCCCGAGGCCTTTTTGGGGCGGGCTGTATAGAATAAGCGGTACTGCCGCTTATAACGGCGACAAAACTGCGGCTTTAGGAAGTACGGATGATAGAAATGTGTTCAAGCAGGCTCCGGGACGGTTGCTTTTCGTGCCTCCACAGCCTCTGGCAATTGCCATAATAGCGGCTGCGTTTATTCTGTTGATATTGGCCGGAGGGCTAGCGGCAAGCCGTATGCGCAAAAACCGGCGGCGAGCAGCAGGAGTGGCGTGGAAAGTATACAGCGTGCGTTCTGGAGACACATTACCGCATCTGGCGCGTCGGCTTAATGCGGACTGGAAGACCATTGCAAAGAAGAACAAGCTGCGGGCACCGTATGAACTGAAAGAAGGAATGACTATCAGGCTACCGGTTAAGCGTAAATCCGAGTAGCTCAAAATGTATTGGATCGAAAGACAACTTAGCCGTGGGAAATTAGCAATACTTTTGCTCGGGGCTCTTTTGTTACTAGTGGGACCGGTTTTTAGTCCGAGAACACAGGCACAAACCGGCCTGGTTGCTACTAATGGCGCTGGCGGAGAGGGAACAAACTCCTGGGGGACACCTGCTAACGCCAGGGGTACAGCTGACAACAATACGTACGCCACGGCTAGCCCGGGCAATAATGCGCGTATTGCTGGAGTTTGGAATACGTATAATTTTGACTCCAATCTTCCGCTTCATGCGCAAATTACTAAGGTTGAAATAATCCCCCAATATAGCGTAAGTACGACTCTTTCAGTAGCAAATCTGGAAGTTCAAGCCGTAGTCAGTGGTGCGGATTGTCCGGCTAGCCCGGGCATTGATAATAGTGAGCCAACTTCGGATACGGATTTTACCGTTGACGTTACCTCGTGCCGAGCCTGGACGCGCAATGATCTTCTTAACGGCAACTTCGGCGCTAAAGTTACCGCTCACCGTGGAAACAGCCTACTTATTGGAGTAGTTTTCTCACTTGATCGTGTACAGGTAAGAGTCACCTATAACATTCCTGACTATGAGCAGGCAGCTTATCGTTGGTACGACAATGCTGACTCCACTGCACCCGGTATGGCGTTGGCCAGTCAAGATGCCGTACCGTCTCTATATGCGCCAAGAGACAGAATTAGGCTTCGTCTTTTGCTACACGTAACTACAACGTCGCTGCTGACCGGCTCAGAACAGTTCAAGCTCCAGTTTGCCCAAAAAGGCGCTTCATGTACGGGTCTATCCTATAATGACGTAACAACCAGCAGCGCCATAGCGTTTTATAACAACCCGACTCCGGCCGATGGAGTCTCGATTACTACCGGCGCCACCGATCCCGCCCATAACGGTCATGCGATAGTCTCGCAGTCCTACGAAGAAAATAGTCCGTTCAGCACCCTTAACGGCGTGTCGGTTGGCGAAGACGGTATATGGGATATATCCCTCGTAGGCAACGGCGCCTTAGCTAACACTGCCTACTGTTTCCGAGTAGTCAAAAATGACGGGACGGCGTTAACCACTTACACGGTCTATCCTGAGCTGGTTACTTCGCCGACAGGTAGCTTGAATGCGGACATAGTCGACGCCAGTGGCGCCACAGTACCATCACCGTCGTTCTCATTTAGCGGCATAATCGCGCCGGTGACCTGCAGCACCACGACTGCTACGTTTGGTACCAATTCGCAGCGCATACGGCTTAAGAACACTACTGACACCGCTGGCTGGGCGCTTACTGTGGCTGCGACAGACGGCAGCAGTGCTTTATGGTCAGCCGGCACACCGAAATATGACTTTAATGACGGTGCGGGTTCACCGGCTGGTTGCGCAGCAGGCCTGGACAGCGATACATACGGTGGCCAGATGGCAATCGACGCTTCGGGTGGAGTAGTAACTGCCCGTTCCGTATCAATGTGTAACACTAGCGGTATTACTAAAGGTGCCTCAGCTGCTTTCTCTGAAGGTTCTCTGAACTCCATAACTCTAATGAGTGCTTCCGCTTCAGCCGCTACCGGTTGCTTTTGGGAGCTTACTGGTGTGAACGCGTCACAAACAATACCTGGCGGCCAAACCGCCGGTACGTACAGCATTAACATGACTCTAACGGCGGCGGCAAACTAGTGTCACTACTTTTGTTGAAGCGGCTAGTTAGGTATTTGAATATTAAAACCGTGCCTGTTCTGATCGGGGCATTAGGTCTTGTAGCTGTTAATACAGGCAACGCCAACGCTGCTTTGGGTACGGAACTGCAGATGACCATCGTTCCGCTAAAATGCACTATAGAAGTGGTTGATGATGGCTTAAGACGACGCGCATACATTGACTCGGGTCCATGCCAAAAGATGATTAGCTCTAGGGGCAGGGGGTTTCTGCTTATCCATCCTACGGCATATAATCAACAGACGCTTAAACATTCATTAGCACAATTTATTGACATTAGCACCATATAGTGATACCATAAGCCTAACTCCGAAAGAAGTTATGAGGGTTCGTGAATTTCACGGGCCCTTTTTATTTCACTCGGATACACAGAACACCAACGTAAGGGAGGTCATTATGGCTGGAACTAAGGCTGGCGGCAAAGCTGCTGCAGCAACTAACAAAGCTAAGTACGGTAGCGATTTTTACGCCAAGATCGGCGCCAAAGGTGGCAAGAGAGGCCGTACCGGTGGTTTCTTCGCAAACCGAGAGTTGGCTCGTCTTGCTGGCGCTAAAGGTGGTCGTATTTCACGACGAACTAAGAAAGTCGCCTAAAAAACGACCTGGCTCTTACTGAAACGTCGTCTGCTTACTTGAAGCGGGCGGCGTTTTTTTAATGTTTCGGTTCCGTTGCCTGTACGGCCTGCAGAAGCGAGAATTGGATACTTGCCATACAGTCCTGCAATTGAAGCAACAATACCGCTTAACGTTGCTCTGCAGGCTGTTGTTGCCGCATACGGGACAGGTGCTGCGTTGGTCAAGCCAGTCCCTATAGGTGTCCAGGCAGTCTTGAATATGGTCCTCGGAAATTGTGTAACCATACGTTAAGGCGAGCCCTTTTGCCTTATGCCAAGCGGCCACCTCCATTAGTAAAAGCTCAATATCCATAGTATACGTTTCATGCTTCAGTAGTGCGTGGGCCAATTCATGGAACAATGCCCATTGAGACGATTCCTGAGATTGGTTAAGTGCGTACGAAATAGTTTGATCACTTGGCGACCATCTGAAACGGCTGCCCTTTATAAAACGGACATCCGGGAAATCAGCCCTTAGTTTCTCAAGAATCGCTTCCATACTTATCGAGGGCCATAATGAAGCATCCGTTAATCACTGTTTCTTCCGGGTGTTGTGCCGTGACCATCTCTGGATGCTTAGCTATAGGGTGAAGGTGGTCGTCCATATAGGCTTGAATGGTCGGTATAAACTTATCGGCGAACTGGCCTACGCCTCCGCCAAAAACAATCACGTCCGGTTGAATCGTGCTACTTATAATAGCCGTTCCATAGGCTAGCTTCTGGCCGATTTCTTGCCATGCTTCAGAATCGTCTATTTCACTTGCTCTCTTGCCGTAATTAGTTACTACAGCACGGCCGGCAGCGAAGTCTTCCCAGTGCTGTATTTTACCGTCAAACATTACAGGTATTTTACCTACCTCCATGTCCTCTAAAGGCTTAACAATCTGGCCATCTGATATCAAAGCCCCTCCGATACCGGTGCTCACAGTAAGGTACAAAATGTTTTTAAACGTGCTTTTAAGGGGTTGAGCTGCCCCAAGGCCCGCCAAGCGGCTGTCGTTTTCTATAGTTACCGGAGTATGCACTATGGATGAAATATCATCCCTTATAGGCTTGTTTCTCCAAGGCAGATTACCGAGGGCTTTTACTACTCCATTCTCGCGGTCCAGCAAGCCCGGTACCGCAACTACAAAACCCAGCAGTTGTTTTGTTGATAATTGTGCAACATTATCGGTCAGGTCTTTAAGGAATTGTTGATAATCCTCAGAAGTAGCGAACTTAACTTCTTCCATCTTGTTGCCGTTTGGATCAAAGACAGCAATAAGAGTTTTTGTCCCTCCGATATCTATAGCCCCGTACATAAAAGTAGTCTAACACAATCGTTGCGGGTACTGGCTTTACTTCTAGAGAAGAAACAGATATACTTTTCATTAATCTTACAAAAATCACAGAAACAAAGCCTCGTAAGCTTCGTCTCTGGTTTTTGTCGGAAATACACTTACAAGGAGGCATGTATAACATGTCAAATAACAGCATTACAATGGACGAGTTGCTGGCGTCCAGTGATATTAAACAGCTCAAAGCGGGCGATGTAGTAGAAGGGGTTGTTACCTCTGTTCGCAAGCACGAAGTCTGGATAGACTTAGGAGCTAACGGCGTTGGTGTCGTTATGCGCCGAGAAATCGGCCACGGCCAACAGCTGGAAGAGGGGCAACAAGTAGTTACTAGCGTTGTTGACCCGGAATTAGAAGAAGGTTTCGCGCTGCTCAGTATGCGTCGGGCTGCCAAAGACCGAGGATGGGATGAGTTGCAGCGCATCTTTGATGCTCAGGATATTATAGAAATCGTACCTTACGATGCTAACAGGGGAGGCTTGCTTGTTGAGCTAGAAGGAATCAGAGGCTTTCTGCCGGTATCGCAGCTTGCTGCCGGACATTACCCAAGGGTCTCGGGAGCCGATAAGGACGAAATACTCCAGAAACTGAACCAACTAGTAAACCAGGCAATAAGAGTAAGAATTCTTGACATAAGCCGCAAAGATAACAAGCTTATATTTTCTGAAAAAGAGGCTGTACGAGACGATATGCAAGCTCGTTTCTCTAAGCTTAAGGTCGGTGACGTCGTAGAGGGAATCATTACGGGAGTAATTGATTTCGGTGCATTCGTAAATGTAGACGGCATAGAAGGTCTTATCCATATCTCTGAGATTTCATGGGAACGTGTTGAAAACCCCCGGGACTACGTGAAAACCGGCGACACGGTTAAGGCTAAAATCATCGCGATTGACAAGGACCGATTGTCTCTAAGTCTTAAGCAAATGATGGAAGATCCATGGCTTCAAGAAGTTAAAGCCTTTAAAAAGGGTGAAGCCGTTGAAGGCAAGGTCACCCGCATTACCCCATTCGGTGCATTTGTTCAGTTAAGCCCTTCGGTTGAAGCGCTGGTCCATGTTTCTGAAATGAGTGACGATGAAGGAGTTGATCCTGAGAAGATTTTCCAGCTGAATGAGAAGAAGAAATTCAAAGTCATAGACATTGACACCGAAGCTCGCAAGATAGCGCTGAGCCTAAAAGACACCAAATAGGCGTTAGAAAATATGTAGCTCGTTAATCCGGCAGACAGCCAGAAAGGAAGAGGCGGACATGGCAACAACCACAATCGAAATTGAAGACATGATCACCGTCGGCACCCTGGCTGAACGCCTAATGATACCTGTTACCCAGCTCATAACTGAGCTTATGAAAAACGGGGTTATGGCGACCGTTAATGAACGGATTGACTTTGATACGGCCCAGATAATCGTTGGCGAGCTTGATCTGGATATTGAACTTGTCCGCAAGCAGGAAGAAGAGGTCAAGCCCAGAGAAAAGCGCCAAGCTGGCAAGGAAGCATTGCCGCGCCCCCCGGTTGTAGCAGTTATGGGGCATGTGGACCATGGTAAAACGAGCCTTCTTGATAAGATTCGTGAGGCCGATGTAGCACATCACGAAGCCGGAGGCATTACTCAGCATATAGCAGCGTATCAAATACAACACGAAGGCCGTTACATTACATTGCTTGATACACCAGGACACGAAGCTTTTGCGGCGCTTAGGGAACATGGAGCACAGTTAACCGATCTGGTAGTTCTTGTTGTTGCGGCCGATGATGGTGTTAAGCCGCAGACTATAGAAGCTATACGGTTTGCTCGCAAAGCCGGTGTGAAGATTGTGATAGCGATTACAAAAGTCGACAAGCCTGAAGCCGACTCTAACCGGATCAAACAGCAGTTAGCAGAGCAAGACCTATTGGTAGAAGAATGGGGCGGAGACACCGTGGTGGTAAACGTTTCCGCAAAAACCGGAGAAGGCATCAAAGAACTGCTGGACATGATATTCCTTATAGCTGATGTAGAGGATTTGCGGGCAGAACAAAACATGCCGGCTGAAGGTCTGATTATTGAAGCCCACATGGAACAGGGGCGGGGTCCTACGGCTGTAGCGCTAGTAGAAGTTGGCAAACTTAAGGCCGGTGATTTTGTAGTGGCAGGTCCGACTTACGCACGGGTACGTAATCTTGAATCAACTAATGGAGATAAGCTCAAAGAAGCCTTGCCGTCGACGCCTGTGCTCATAACCGGCTTCAAGGCGCTTCCTGAATTCGCCGATAGGTTCAGTGTAGTTAAGGACGAAAAAACTGCTCGTGCCCTAGCGGAAACCGGCGCTAAAGATCGCCAGGACAGCAGTGCGCGACTTGGTACCAACAGTACGGAGCTGATACGGCTTATTAACCGAACGAACGAGCTAACGGAGCTCAACATCGTTCTAAAAGCTGATGTTCAGGGGTCCTTAACTTCTGTTATGGATAGCCTGAAGTCGCTGGACACTAAAGAAGTAGCAATCAGGGTGGTTGGTTCCGGTATAGGATCGGTCAATGAGAATGATTTACACCTTGCCCATACCAGCGGCGCGATTATATACGGCTTCAATGTGAGCGTGCCGTCAAATATAAAGCAACTTGCCAGCAGAGATCGGATAGCAATCCGGCTCTATAAGGTAATTTATGAATTAATTGATGACGCCAAAGAAGAGCTAAGCAAATTGCTGGTCCCAGAAATTGTTGAGACTGAACTGGGCCGGCTCATAGTCAAGGGAGTATTTAAGATCACCAAGACCGAAGTGATCTGTGGCGGTGAAGTGACCAAAGGCAAGCTGACGGTGCCTGCGCTAGCACGCGTTGTACGAGATGGCGAAACCATTGCCGAGGCAGAGATTACTAACCTCAAGCGCGGCCCTCAGGATACCAAAGAAGTCTTTGAAGGAGAAATGTGCGGCCTAAGCCTTAAAACTGCGTCAAGGGTGGAAGTTCAGATTGATGACCGTATCGAGCTCTTTACTCGAGAGTCAGTTGCCCGTAAGCTGTAAAAGTGGTATAATAAGCGACTATCATGGAAAAGCCGCGCCCTCCGATGGAGGAAGCAAAAAGAGAAGATGAGGACGAGTCGCCTGAAGAAGGCCGAGGATTTCTTTCCCAGTGGCTTGACCGTCTGCGTAGTTCTCAGCAAGAAGCGGAAAAGGAATCTGAAGGCGATGAAGAAAAGCTGGAAGGTAAGCAATCGAAAAGATGGCAGCGGTTTTTCGGGCGGTTATTCAGGCAGGTTGTTGAGCCAGTAAACTCAGGAGCAAGTAAAGAATCTTCAGAAGAAGCGCACGAACCGGTTTCCATAACCGCGGAAGCCCTACCAATCAATATTTCCGAGAGGAAGCTTATAGATGACGAGACAAACGAGCTCGGCACTGAACAGCAGCCACCAGCTGAATCCGCGGAAGCCCCGGGTGCGCTTTCCGATTTAGGATCAGAAGAGAACCCCAAGGAGTCTCCGGAACCGTTAGCAGGCATCCCGGCGCCTGAATCTGAAACGCTGGTTAGTACATGGCCGGAAACGACTTTAGGGCCACGGGCTAGAGAACAGGACGCATCACTTCCGGAGGCGGTGGTTTATGAACGGCCCAAAGCACCGGCTTCCAGGCTGGAAGCGGACAAGCCCGAAGTAGTTGTCGAAAGGGGCAGGCGAGGCTTAGCTCTGGTGACCGGTTTGCTTGGTGCCGAATTCCTGGCGCGCAGACGGGCTGACCGGAAAATCCGCTATGATCTTAAAAAGCTCCGCGAAGAAGCTAAATCAAATGCTCAGGCTGCCTCGCTTGCCGAGGCAAAGCGGCTCAGTAAACTTGAAGCTGTAAGCCAGAGGATTGCTCCTCTTGAAAAGACAAATAAAGTTGAATCCAAGACGCCGCTTGCGATTACCAGCAGGGAAGCTGGTGCCCCGGAGCCGGAACATGCCGAAGTTCGCAGATCTTTTGCATCTGAAGTGGCGCCAATTGTGGAACAAAGAGAAAAAATAGGTACTACGATGCCCATGCACGATCGCATTAAGCAACATAGTGCCGCTGAAATATCGCCGCCGCCTGAGCGTGCGCCCGCAGTGGAAAGTCTTGAACCCCTTATGGTTAAGGAGGCAGTGGAAGCGGGCAACCGCAGCAAAGAAAGTGCACCGGATAAGGTGTTGGAGAAAGTTGCCGAGGCTGCAGATAAGAATATTCCTCTGGAGAAACTTTACGAAAGGCGCCACGAAGTTAAGGATGTGCCGACCAAGACAGCAGGAGCTGCGCCTATAAGTACCATTTTATCGCGCATGGATTCGGAAACGGCCGGTGTATACTCTGCCATAAATCAATCTTCAGCCAACAAAGGTAATCAGTCTTCCGGCAGACCTCCAGTACCTCCATCACAAGATATGTACCTCCAGGCTATGAAAAACGGCTTCCTGGCAGCTGTCGTGTTAATAGCTTTTATAGTTGTTGCTGCGTTTACGCGAAATTAGCTATTATGCAGCAAGTAGCGAGCTTAGCAAATATGTGTAAAAGAACTTGATTTATTTTAACTTTTATGCTTAAATCGTAAACAGTATTAATAGAAAACTAAGGAACCCTCACAATGTCAGAACGAATGCCTACCGGAATCGGAACCATGGAAGCCCGAACAGACGCTATGCTTGATCTTAGTCGTGAGCAGAATCGTCTTGCAGAGGCCATTGAAGCCAGGGCTACCAGCCCGGAAGTATCATTGCTTAATGATTCTGCGGCTCTGGAAATCTTTGGTTCTGGCGACCGCACCTACACCAACCCCGAAACCGGTGCAGTCGTTGCTAGCCCCGAGAAGCCGATCCTGGGCAAATTGGATGACATTCGTAAGAATCCTAAGTACGGCAAGACCCAAGCCGATCGTGACGCTTCAGCTGAAGAGTACCAGTCTGACCTTGAAAATCTACTGGATGACGGCCTTGAGCTATGCCAGGCCAAGATGATCATGGACATGCGCGAGAGCGACGTTGAAGCCCGCGCTACCCGTACCGCCAAGCTGATTGCCGGAGGCTCTACCGCCGCTGAGGCTGATGCCAAAGCCCGTGAAGAGTATGAGAAGAAAGATGCCACCCGCGTACGCCTTATTAAAGAAGGCGGTGCTTTCACCGCTGAAGACTACGAACAAGTCAGAAAAGGCAACGAACTATACCCGGCTACGCCCGTAGAAGGGGCGGCAGAGGAAGAATCTGCTGAAGCTGAAGAAAAAAAAGAACCCGAAAAGGGACCGGAACTCGAGCCTGAGCTACAAGAAGCTCTTAACAAGGCCCGCAAGAATTTAGCAGCTCTCTCAGCGGAAATGCGCCGTCGTACCGCGCCGCGCAAAGGACTTAAAGAAGAGTATTCAAAAGCGCTGTCAGATTACGATGCGGTTTACCAAGAAGCTGGCCACAGAGCAGTTAAGCTACTGCGTGATGCAGGCATAGAAGAAAAAGATATACGAGCTCTAGTTGTGCAGGGCGTCATAAGTGAAAAACTTGCTTTTGACCGTGAACAACAGGAGTACGTATCCAGTACTTCCGATAAGTATTGGAACCGTCAACTTGGAAAATTTACCGCCTACTGGGCCCGTTCCGGCGTTGCTAAAAGGATGATTATAGGCGGCGCAGTAGGAGCAGGTGCAACAATCGTAACTGCCGGTGCTCTTACGACTGCCGGTGTGGGCGGGCTTATGGCCGGAGCAGCTGCATTATCAACGCGCGTAGCCCGTAGCCTAATGTTCAGCAAGGTCGGCAAGGACGCAGCCCTTGTGAACGGCTATGAGCAGAAAAAGCAAGAAGACCTTAAGGCTGTACGAAGCTATATATCCGAAGTAGCTCTTAACAGGAGCGATACGGAATTATCGAATTCTGCCACTCTTCTAGTGAGCGAATCAGTCGACCGTCGTGTACAGCGCGACCAGCATGAAAACCGCAGGCGCCTTGCTACTTCATTAATCGGCATTGCGGCTGGTTCAGGTGTTGGTCTCATTGTCGATAACGTCGTAAACTCTCCGTTAGAAGGCAACGGCGGTAAAGCTGGTGCTCGTCCTGAAGGCGGCCAGACCGAATTTACGAGTACATCTTCTACCAGCACGACTCAACCTGGTGGCGGCAGTACGTCTACTACGGTAGCCGGTTCTCGACCGGAGGCTGGTGGTGCCGGCGGAGAAGTTTTAACCCACGAAATAGTAGTACACATAGATCCAGGTGAAGGTACCTCACACATCGCCCGTGATACCCTAGGGATTAACTTCAACACTCTTGATGAATGGAACCGCTTTAACGATGCCACTAATCCTTTATTCGCAAACATGGACGGCACTTATTTTGACTCTGAGAGCGGCGAATGGCGTATCCAGAATCCCGGCTCATTTAAAGTTCCTCAATCTGTGCTTGATGAGATGCAGCGCGTAGCTCAGCAAATCAAAACACGATAATAGATACGTCCGCACAAATACGATACAATATAATTGTTAAGGATGACCTAACTATGTTTAAGCTTGATGACAATTTACTCAAAGAACTTGGTCTAGGCAGTTTGCCGGCAGATGAGAAGAATAAAATGCTGGCTCATATCTATGAAACGCTTGAAATGCGTGTCGGCATGAAGCTGGCTGAACAGATGACAAATGAGCAACTGGACGAGTTCGAAGGCTTTATAGACAGGAACGACGAAGCAGGTGCTCTTAAGTGGCTTGAAACCAACTTCCCCAATTATAAGCAAGTAGTAGCTGATCAGCTTGAGCAGCTCAAGAACGAAATCAAAGCCAGCGCCCAGGCAATACTCGAAGCCAGTACCCAACAATAGATCAAGTTAGCATTTTGTAAAACACTATTGCTTTTTTTCAAATAATCTGCTACAGTATTGTAGTAGTTTATTTAACTTTAACCTAAAAAGGACACACCTCACAATGTCAGAACGAATGCCTACCGGAATCGGAACCATGGAAGCCCGAACAGACGCTATGCTTGATCTTAGTCGTGAGCAGAATCGTCTTGCAGAGGCCATTGAAGCCAGGGCTACCAGCCCGGAAGTATCATTGCTTAATGATTCTGCGGCTCTGGAAATCTTTGGTTCTGGCGACCGCACCTACACCAACCCCGAAACCGGTGCAGTCGTTGCTAGCCCCGAGAAGCCGATCCTGGGCAAATTGGATGACATTCGTAAGAATCCTAAGTACGGCAAGACCCAAGCCGATCGTGACGCTTCAGCTGAAGAGTACCAGTCTGACCTTGAAAATCTACTGGATGACGGCCTTGAGCTATGCCAGGCCAAGATGATCATGGACATGCGCGAGAGCGACGTTGAAGCCCGCGCTACCCGTACCGCCAAGCTGATTGCCGGAGGCTCTACCGCCGCTGAGGCTGATGCCAAAGCCCGTGAAGAGTATGAGAAGAAAGATGCCACCCGCGTACGCCTTATTAAAGAAGGCGGTGCTTTCACCGCTGAAGACTACGAACAAGTCAGAAAAGGCAACGAACTATACCCGGCTACGCCCGTAGAAGGGGCGGCAGAGCGTACTGAAAGTAAAATTGCTGCTCCTGCCAAACCGGCAGAGGCTGGTGAAGGAAAATTGCCTACTCTTCGAGAAGCACGTGATAGGCACCTGAAGGCAGAGGCCCGCTTGAGAGAACTTACTGCCCGAAACGGTAGCAAACCCAGCGGTCCGGAACTTACTGCTGTCACTGATGAAGCTCGAGAGGCACTGATTGAGCTCGGGAAAGCAAGCGGCTGGGACAAAGGCAAGTTGGAGCACGAGAACAGGCGAATACGCGCGATCACAGGCATTCAACTTATTGATCCCAAAGCCGAAGCAGCCAAAGACTCTGGCACAACTGAACCAACAGATGAAGAATCTAAAAAGGCTGAGCCCAAGGACGCGACAGAAGCGATTAAGCCTGTTACGCCCGCTAAGGCAGAAACCGACCCTGATGCTCGACTTGATCAGCTTAAAGAGCAGCTAAAAGCCGGGGTTAAGCGAGTTCGAGCCGAGAAGGGTAACCTTGCTGAGTTTTCCGGGTCAGACGAAGCACAAGCTGCTGTTGCAGAGATACGCAAAATTATTAGGGAAAAAAATCTTTCTCCTAAAGAAGTCAAGAATTTGATGCGCGAGTTGACGGCAGAGATATTTGCAACCAACAATGAAGCATCCAAGGCAGAGCGTATGCATCGTAAGATTGGCAGAGGCCTAGTTAGCGCCTGGCGCAAAGCTACTAGCCAATCGGCCGCCCAGCCGCCAAACCGCAGAGCGACGGATTACGAACCGCCAAAAGACCGAACTCGCGTACTGGTGCCGAAACTTGAAGAGCGTAACCATCGTGCCGAGGTTAAAGTAGACGATACTGGAACTCCGGACGTGAAGCTGCATAAGGATCTTGTCGAGAAGGAATCCGGTAAAGTCTACGAGCACGTCGAACACCCGTTGCCTCCTGTAGAGCCGGAGTTCGTAAAGGATCAGGAAATAACCGTTGTTGAAAAGGGCGGCAAGCAGCACAAATGGTTCATAACCGGCAGGCTTACAACAGAAGACGGTGTCGAAAGGCTTGGCGTATCTCCTAAACAAGGCGGCCAAACAGCAGCTCTAATTGACGTGAATTTGATTAGGCACTGGCAAGAGGTTGCTGCGCAGAATCAGCCCGAAGAAGAAAAAGAAAAAGTAGCCTAAACTTCTTTCTCAAAAAATTGATGGTGACCAGCGATAAAAGCTTCGCTGGTCATTTCATTTTTACCGGCTGGCTTTAATCGATCAATAACAAGTACACCTTCTCCGCAAGCTACGCCAAGGAGTCCATCAGATGTTGGAAAGGCATAGCCTTCTTGTATGTCTGTACCGTGTATATCGTACCCTGCGACATGCGCCTGGGTGAGGATAATATCTTTACCGGCCAGGGTCGTGCGGCTTTTGGGCCATTCTATGTAGGCGCGGATCTCTCGCTCAATCACCGCGGCTGATTTAGTCCAGTCTACGGTGCCGTCAGCTTTGGTGAGTTTGCGTGAATATGTAGCAGGGCTATTCGGTTGATCGTAGAGAGGCAACTTACCTTCGAAATAAGCGGGGATGTCTCTTTTGAGCATTTGATTGCTCAAGCCGACTAGCTGCTCGGTCAGTTCGGGGGTAGTCATCTTTGGGCCGATAGGCAAGCTGTCTTGGCTTAAAAGCTTGCCCTCATCCAGGGCGGGGACGATTTGCATGAGACTTACTCCTGTCTCTTTGTCGCCCGCCAAAATTGCAAAAGTAATCGGATCGGCACCCCGCCAACGAGGTAGCAAGCTGAAGTGACTGTTGATTATACCTAGCTCAAAGTAATCTATAGCCTTTTGCGATACTATGACGCCATAGTCGACAATCAACCCGAGCTTGCTCTTAAATTGTTCTTTGTTCAATAAAGCGTCGAGTTCGCCTCTGGTGTTAGCAAAATAAACAGGCATGCCGCGAGCACGTGCCAGCTCTTCGACGGGCGCCTTTTCTTTGTGATGTAAGGGCACCGTCTTCGTGACGACAGCTTCCAGGTTGAAGCTGTCAATCAAGCCCGCAAGTGAAGCGGCCGCTACGGGCCCGCTACCAAAGAATACTATCGACGAGGTCTTGTAGGGATAGCCCCCGGGCTGCGTAACTGCCCTTGACGGCTGCATTCGAGCAAAATTCTTCGCTTCGTAACTACGGTTACGATTTGGCAGATTTTGTCGGTTTCGCTCGTCAATCATCAACTATCCATCTCCGGAATTATCCCCACAAGACCTTGCTGTTTCTGACGTCTTTTTCATAATCAAGTTTTAGTAAATGGCCGTCGTCGCCCAATGAGTAAAAGGCATCGGGTAGGTCTTTTATGTGGTCAATGAACATCACGCCGTTGGTATGATCGATTTCGTGCTGGAAAACCCGCGCCAGAAAACCCTCTGCCGTGAGACGGATTTCTCGGCCGTTGGTATCGAGGGCTTTGACCCTGACTTTGCTGTTTCTGGGCACCTTGCCATAAATATCACGCACGCTTAGGCAGCCTTCAAAATCTTCTTCAATGACACCTTCATATTTGGTTATCTCGGGATTAATAAAGGCCTGAAAACCGCGGTCCTTTTTATCATCAAAGTTATTTCTTACTACAACGATTCGAAAAGGCTGGTCAACTTGAATGGCGGCTAAAGCCACTCCAACCTCATGCTGGCGGCTGTCCTCCCAGTCAAGTGTAGCCACCTGCATTTCTCCAATAAGCTTCATAATTTCAGGAGATAAGAAGCTGACTCGCTTGGAACGCTGCCTTAGGTGTTCATGCGGCAGCACGATTATGTTGTCCTTAGTCATATTGTTGTTAGTATAACCTAAGGAGAATAAGATTGCCGATACTTCTTACAAAAGGTTGGTCGGGTCAATGTCATATAACCATCCGGATGGCAGCTGTTTGATAACTTCAAGTAGTGCAGATCTTTGCCGGGCTTTTAGGATAAGTTGCCAGTAGTATTGGTTCGACTTCTTTTCGTGGAAAGCGGGGCTCGGCCCGATTATCTCTATGGGCAGCTGTAAAGTTTCCAAAGTTCTCTTCAGTTTTTGGGCTGCTTGTTCAGCGCTTTTTGAAGTAGAACGGTAACAACTCAGTTTGAGAATATAGGCAAAGGGAGGAAATCTGTACGACTGCCTTTCTTCAAGTTGAGCGTTGTAAAAAAGCCTATAATCCCGCTTAATAGCAGCCTGAATAGCTAAGTTATCTGGGTTATGGCTTTGAATAAAAACTTTACCTGCCCGATGTCCTCTACCAACTCTGCCGATTATCTGAACAAGTTGTTGGTACGTAACTTCATCTGCCGTGTAATCGGGGATGAGTAGGCTGGTGTCGGCTTGTATGACGCCCACAACACTAAGCTTGGGCAGGTCTAAGCCTTTGCCAAGTAGCTGCGTCCCTACTAGAATGTCAACCTCGCCATCTCTTACATCTTGATAAACGTTTTCGAGCCTTTCGTGCTTTAAGTTGTCCGTATCAAACCGCTTTATGCGGGCGTTCGGGAAAAGGCTTGCAAGCTCGCTTACGATGGTTTTAGTACCGACTGCCCGAAAAGTAACGTCCGGGTTGGAGCAAAGCGGGCAATTAACGGGCGCCGATTCTTTATATCCGCAGATATGGCATCGCATTTCGTGATGATCGCCATGATAGGTTAAGGCCGTATCGCAGTGAGGGCATAGTGCATGCCACCCGCACTGTTGGCATAAAACTACGCGTGCCGATCCGCGCCTGTTCAGGAAAATGAGCGATTGTTCGCGTGCTTTCAGGGCGTCTTCTATGGCTGCGTGCAAAGCATCTGCTAGATAGACAGACCGTGTAAAGTATTCCCGGCTTCCAAGAGAAATAGTACGTATTTCCGGCGGTGTAGCGTCTTTAATTGCCTGTTCTGAAAGCCGGATAATGGGAAGATTCTTTTGCTCGTATAGATAGTAGTCGGCTACTAGGGGAGTGGCGGTTCCCATAATAAAGTGGGCCTTATGAAAATTTGCCAGCTTTGCAGCTACGCGGCTTGTCTGATAGTAAGGTGCCTGTTCCTGTTTATAAGCCGTCTCATGGGCTTCGTCCATTATAATTAATCCCAGCTTCTTAATTGGTGTGAACAAAGCTGAACGGGCCCCTATTACGATCATGGGCTCATCGGCCTGTAATATCTCAAGCCAGATGTCTCTGCGTTCGGCAGGCGTCAACTGTGAGTGGAAAACAGCTACTTGCGACCCGAAGGTGGCCTTAAATGTATCGGCCAGTTGGGCCGTTAAGCCTATCTCCGGTGTCAGGACTAAGACCGAAAGCCCCCTGGTGAACGAATTCTTGGCTACTTCTATGTATACTCGCGTTTTGCCAGATCCAGTTTCACCGTGCAGCAGGATGCTCGAAGCTGGAGCATTGATAACTGCACTGACGGCCCGCTCCTGTTCTATTGTGAGTTGGGGCAACTTTTTCGGTCGATTATTCTCTAGGCCGGTCTTGTCCTCTCTTTTTCGGGGCTTAATCGTAAGGGAAGAGGGCAAACAGGCCAGTAAGGTACTGCCGCGGCTGGCCGGGTAGTACTGGCTCATCCAGTCAATTAATTCCAAAAGGCTCTCTGGCAGGGTCTCAGTATTTACTATTGCCTGGATAGACCGAACAGCAAATGCCGGCTTGGTAGTGTTCTTCTCCACTACGCCCATAACCATTTTATTCTGCAGCGGTACGGTAACGAGTGTCCCTCGTTCCAGATTCTGGTCATGAGAGTAGGTCAGAGGCTCGGCACGACGGTAGGACGTGCTTGCTACCCAGACATGGTAATAGTTCATGTCCTCATTATAGGTTTTTTGCAAAATGTATTGAAAACTAAATGAGAGCTAAGTATACTTTACGTTGTGTGAATAACAATAAGAGCTTATGTTAGACGTATTTATAACATCCCGAGTTAGACGCAAGATTATAGTGGTATATGCAAAATACCCCGACTTCAAGACGCACGTACGCGGTCTGGCTAAACTCATCAAAGAAGATGCGGGCAATATCCAGCGTGAACTTAAGCGTCTTGAAAAGATAGGTTTCCTGATTTCTGAAAAACAAGGCAACACGAAAATCTACTATACTAATAAGCACTTTGCTATCTTTAAAGAGCTGCAAAGTATAGTGTTGAAGTCACAACGGCTTACTCAGAAAAAGCAACAGACCGGCCCTTAGGGTTGCAAAAAGTTATCTGTTACAGTATGATGTCACCGATGATTCAAGTTACAAGAAAAGACTCAAAAGAATCGGTAGAGAATTTGTTGCGACGTTTTACGCGCAAGGTTCAACAATCGGGTGTCATTGCTGTCGCTAAGCAAGTTCAATATTTTGAAAAGCCTATAAGCAAGCCGGAGCGGCGTCAGAAAGCTATTGTTCGACGCGAAAGGAAAGCGGAAAAGGCTAAAAAAGTTAAGCTCGGTCAAAGATAAATGGGCCTAAAACAGCAGATTGAGCAGGATCTGAAAACTGCCATGCTTGCTGGCGATAAAGAGCTTTCAACTACTCTGCGTGGCCTTAAAAGTGCCATTCTGTACGAAGAGGTTGCTAAAGCCAAACGTGATGTCGGCCTGAGTGATGATGAAATAGCAGCAGTGCTGAGCAAAGAATCAAAGAAGCGGCAGGAAAGCGCAGAACTTTATTCGAAGGGTGGAAATAATGAGCGGGCTTCTGCCGAGCTAGAGGAGAAGGCCGTCATAGAGAGGTATTTACCCAGTGCTCTCACAGAAGACCAGCTTAATGATCTGATTGATAGGGCTGAAGCTGAACGCGGTAAAGTTACGAAGCAAAATATGGGCCAAGTCATCGGATGGGTCAAGGCGGAGAGCAAGGGAGCAGCTGACGGCGCTAAAATTGCCGAACTGGTTAAAGCTAGGATTGAAAACGCATGATCATATTCATGGGTGTTGCCGGTTCGGGTAAAAGTATCCAAGGTAAGCTAATAGCCGATGAACTGGGCCTGCCTTGGCTTTCTACGGGTGAGTTCCTGCGCATGCTTATAGCCGGAGAGCGGCGCAAAGAAATGCTAGCCGGCAAGCTTCTGGACGATAAGGAAATAATTTCACTGGTACAAAAGATATTCGGGATTATTGATACCAGGCAAGAGTTTGTCTTAGACGGTTTCCCTCGTACGCCCAGACAGGCAGATTGGCTGCTCAATCAGGTAAAACACCATCAGCTTCATATAACAGCGGTTATACACTTGACGGCTACTGAAGAAGTCGTGCAGGATAGGTTGCTTGAAAGAGGCCGTCCTGACGATCATCACAATGCAATCGCAGAGCGTTTCAAAGAATATCATGAGTCAATTTTGCCCATGCTTGAGCATTTCAAGGAAGCGGGCGTGCCCGTCCATACTATTGATGGCGAAAGATCCGTTTCCGAAGTTCATCAGTCTATCAAAGCAGTCTTACAGTAAGGACCTCTCTTATGACCTCAGTTAAAGCTCCTTACGAAATTGAAGCAATGAGAGTTGGCGGCAAGATGCTTGCATCAGTTCTCGATCATCTACAAAAGGAATTAAGCCCGGGAATGACAACGAAAGATTTGGCCGAAATCGCCAAACGCGAGCTCAGAACTATGGGCGGCCAGCCGGCATTTCTTGGCTACCAGGGCTTTCCGGATGTTCTATGTGTTTCGCTCAACAACGAAGTGGTGCACGGAATACCGAGTGCTAAACGAGTTATCGAAGAAGGCGATATCGTAAGTCTTGACTTCGGGGTGAGATACAAGGGGATGATAACGGACGGAGCAATTTCTGCTGTTGCCGGGAAAGCTACCAATCCTAAAATCGGTAAGCTGATAGAAACTACAAAACAAGCGCTCCTATCGGGCATTGATACGTTACAGGATGGTGTGGCTGTAGGTGATATAGCTGCCGCAGTTCAAAAGGTTCTGGATAAACACGATTACGGAATTGTACGAGATTTAGTAGGACATGGCGTTGGCCATAATTTGCACGAAGAGCCGAATATTCCTAATTACGGCCAAAAGGGCAGCGGTCCCCACTTGAAGGCAGGCATGACGATTGCTATTGAGCCGATGGCAACCTTAGGTGATTACCGGGTCTACGTTGCAGATGACGGTTGGACTGTTTTGACTTCTGACAGTACACTTTCTGCGCACTTCGAGCATACCGTACTTATAACGACAGATGGAGCCGAGATCTTAACAAGACTCTAGCTGCCTTTCGCATAAACGTTAGGACCATGCCATAACTCTTTGTTATACTGCCTCCATGCGCGAACAACCATCGCCTACTCATTTTGTTGGTCTTGATATTGGTACGCAAACCGTCCGTTGCGTAGTGGGCATGCTTGATCAGAATAATCCTTCGCGACCATCAGTTATTGGGCATGGTAGTGCTCCTAACCTTGGTATGCGAAAAGGTGTGGTCGTACACGTTGATGATGTCGTAGAGGCAATAGTGCATGCCGTTACGGAAGCAGAAAGAGTGTCGGGCATTCATATCAAGCACGCTACCATAAACGTCAACGGATCTCATGTAATGGGCATGGATTCAAAAGGCGTTATTGCTATAAGCGCTGCAAATCGGGAGATTTCAGCGGAAGACAGATTACGCGTAGAAGAAGCGGCAACGATTGTTCAGCTACCGCCCAACCGGCAGATTATTCAGGTTTTTGCGAAGAACTACAGGCTTGATGGCCAAGATAATATCAAGGACCCTATAGGTATGCATGGTGTTCGTCTAGAGGTTGATACGCATATTGTAACTGCGCTTGGCCCAAATATAAGCAGCTTGGATATGGTTCTTGAACGAGCACGTCTTGATGCCTCACATCACACCGTATCGAGTCTTGGTGCGGCTGAGGCGGTTCTTAATCGGCAACAAAAGGAAGCGGGAACGCTACTTCTTGATATTGGTGCCGGCACGACTAATATAGTGATAATAGAGGACGGCGAGGTGCAACACGTTGCAGTTATTCCAGTAGGTGGCATAAACATCACTAATGATTTAGCCATTGGCCTTAAAACCGATCTTGATGTGGCCGAGAAGGTGAAAACCGAACATGCCACACTTGAATCTACGGGAGCTATTAAGAATATAAAAGTTTCTCATGAGGGCAATAATTACCTTTTCCCGAACGAGGAAGTTACTATGATTACTGAAGCCCGAGTGGAGGAACTGCTGGAGTTAGTAGATAAAGAACTTCGCCGAATTCAGCGGTCCAGAAAACTGCCTGGAGGCGTAGTGCTGGTTGGCGGTACGGCCAAGCTTCCAGGAATTGCTCCATTTACACGCGAGAAGCTGCAGCTTGCAGCACGTTTAGGTGAGCTTCAGCCATTGGCAGGCTTAATAGACACGGTACAGGACGTTTCTTATTCGACTGCAGTGGGCTTGATGTTGTTGGATATGCTACTGCTGCCCGGAAGCGAAATGGCACTAGGCCAACCGAACAGCGGTGCTTTTGGGCTTGTAGACGGTATCCTGAAGCGAGTACGCAAGAGACGGTCCAGAGCTTAACTCTCTAAACCAGTCTATCAACGAAACAATTGAAGACTTTGAGTGCTTCGGGTATACTCCACCTATAATATAGATTGAAGATGAGGTGAACCATGCCACAAGTTGCTCCAGCTATTGAGACCTTCGCACGCATAAAGGTTATTGGTGTGGGCGGTGCAGGCGGCGCAGCCGTTAATCGCATGATTGAAGCGGGTATTGAAAACGTTGAATTTATAGTAGTGAATACGGATGCCCAAGCTCTGCATCACTCCAAAGCCCATACTAAAATCCACATAGGACACGATACGACACGTGGCCTTGGCGCCGGAGCTGACCCATCTGTAGGTCAAAAGGCTGCCGAAGAGTCCCTGGATGAAATCAAAAAAGCAGTAGAAGGTGCCGACATGGTCTTTGTTACTCTTGGCGCCGGCGGTGGTACAGGGAGCGGCGCCGGGCACATAGTGGCCAGCTCGGCCAAAGATGCCGGTGCTCTTGTTGTAGGTTTTGCAACCAAGCCCTTTGCTTTTGAAGGTGAAAAGCGCCGGCGCAACGCTGACATTGCCGTAGATAACTTACGCAACGCTGTTGATACGCTCATCGTAATCCCGAATGACCGGCTTCTCCAGACGATTGACCGTCAGACGCCGCTGCTTGAAGCATTTAAGGTGGCAGACGATGTATTAAGACAAGGTGTGCAAGGCATTTCCGACCTCATCACTGTTCACGGGCTTATAAACTTAGACTTTGCAGACGTGAAGGCTGTAATGGCTAATGCAGGATCGGCCTTGATGGGAATAGGCCGCGCCAGCGGAGAAAACAGGGCCGTTCAAGCTGCTCAGCAAGCTGTAGAGTCGCCTCTACTCGAGGTTTCGATTGATGGTGCACGGGGTATTCTCTTCAATGTTATCGGTGGCATGGATATGTCTATGCATGAGATCAATACGGCTGCCGAGACCATAACGGCTGCTGCCGATCCAGAAGCAAATATAATTTTTGGTGCCACTATTAATCCTGATCTCGAAGGTGAAATTATCATAACGGTCGTAGCAACCGGATTCGACGCTGCATATTTTGCCGGCCGCAGTACCGGTACGGGCAGTGCATCTGGCGTATCAACAGCAAACAGCGGATCAAAACCGGACGACGAACACGTTATGCAAAATATCGATATGGATCTCGGTGACGATTCTAAAAAAGAAGAGTTCCACGACGAAAATCCTATGCCCAATATCTGGACTCTGGACAATGATCACGATGAGAGTAAATCCGAAACTGACTCCAAATCTAAGACTGAAAGCAACGGCAAAGCGGTGGTGTTTAATGGATCCGATTCTGAAGAAGAGCTTGAAAAACCCTCGTTCTTGCGACGCCTAAAGAAGCGACGCGCTAAGGATGATGAAGAAAAAGACGAAAGTAAATAATACACCGTTATTTACTTGCAAAACGCTACACATAGAGCTAACATTTTAATCATAGGCACTATATATAGCGATACGCAGATATAGTGATCGTACGTTTAGATGAACAAATAATTTGTTTAGTTACTTATGTTACCGGACTATAAGGAGTTTGGTGACAAAAGTCTGAACAAGGAGGTATACAGTATGAAGTGTAGCCAATGCTCCTTCGCTGACACGAAAGTTATTGAGTCACGCGATGTAGCAGATGGTGAAGCCATACGTAGGCGTCGTGCATGCACTAACTGCCAGTACCGTTTTACGACATATGAGCGCGTGGAGCGTCCACAGCTTATTGTTGTAAAAAATAACGGCAATCGCGAATTGTTTAATCGCGATAAGTTGCTTAGTGGTTTGTACAGAGCGAGCGAGAAAACTCCGATCACTAGTTTGCAATTAGAGCAATTAGTCTCTGATATTGAACATCACATTTATGCATGTGGTGAACAAGAGGTAAGTTCTGCGAAAATTGGTGACTTAGTGATGGAAAGACTCGCACAACTCAATGAAGTTGCCTATGTTCGCTTCGCTAGCGTGTACCGGCGTTTTAAGGACATTGCGGGATTTGAAAGGGAACTTATTCAAATTCGAGAGCGCAAAACTAGTCAGATTAAAGGCTAGCTCCTAAAAAGTCGGGTAATTTTTAAGACTTGCAAGATTGAAGATACGTAGTATAAATGAATCTGCAGAGTAAAACTGGGAGAACCGAAAGCGTCTTTGAGAGCAGGCGCCGGCAGCTCTAAACAAACAATAAAATTTAATAAACTAAGAAGTGAGGGTTACTATGGGACAAACAACTATCCTGGGGCGCAGGAGGCTTTTTACGCCTCAAAAGAGCAAGGCTTATGATCAGCTTAAATGGGTGAAGCGCGACTCTATAATCGTAAATCCTGTGGCCAAGAAGCCCGTATTTGAGCAAAAAGACGTGGATTTCCCGGAGGGCTGGTCACTTAATGCTATTAATATAGTGGCTCAGAAATACTTCAGTGGCACCCCTGGTACTCCGGAGCGAGAAAGCTCCTTAAAGGATTTGATTGATAGAGTTGTTGACACGGTAACCCGCCATGGTCTACAAGAGGGATATTTTGAATCTCAGGGCGAAGCCGATGATTTTCGTGAAGAGCTAAAGTATATTCTTGCTACCCAAAGGGCTGCTTTTAACTCACCTGTCTGGTTTAACATCGGGGCCGCCGATCGTTCGCAGCAAGCCAGTGCTTGTTTTATATTGGCCGTAGAAGACACGATGCCCTCAATACTTAACTGGTACAAAGAAGAAGGTATGATTTTCAAGGGCGGTTCGGGTTCGGGCATCAACCTGAGCACAATCAGATCGTCGGTTGAGAGTCTTGGTAAAAGCGCCGGCACGGCGTCGGGGCCACTGAGCTTCATGCGCGGAGCGGATGCTTCAGCAGGTGCTATTAAAAGTGGCGGTAAAACCCGACGGGCCGCCAAGATGGTTATACTTAACTCGGATCACCCGGATGTCGAAGAGTTCATATGGGCAAAGGCCATTGAAGAGCGCAAAGCGCGCGTACTTCAAGAGGCTGGCTTTGACATGAGCCTGGACGGCAAGGATTCTTTCTCTGTGCAATATCAGAATGCCAACAACTCAGTACGTGTTACCGATGATTTTATGAAAGCTGTCATAAATGACGAAGACTGGGATTTGAAAGCGGTCACGACAGGCAAAACCGTAAAAACTGTTAAAGCCCGTCAACTGTTCAGGCAGCTTGCTGAAGCGGCATGGGAATGCGCCGATCCCGGTATGCAGTTTGATACCACGATCAACAAGTGGCACACGGCACCGAACGCGGGTCGTATCAATGCCAGTAACCCCTGTAGTGAATACATGCATTTGGACAACTCGGCTTGTAACTTAGCTTCTATCAATCTCTTACGTTATCTTAAGGACGATAACAGTTTCGACATAGAAGCGTTCAAGCACACTGTTGAGCTGGTCTTTACCGCTCAAGAAATCCTGGTAGGTTACAGCGAGTATCCGACAGAGAGCATTGCTAAAAATGCCCGTGCTTATAGAGAGCTTGGTTTGGGTTATGCTAACCTGGGAGCTCTACTGATGGCCCAGGGCTTGCCTTACGATAGTGATGAAGGCAGGGCTCAGGCCGCTGCAATCACTGCTCTTATGACTGGCCATGCTTACGCAACAAGCGCAAAAATTGCCAACAGAGTGGGCCCATTCGCCGGTTTCCACAAAGACCGTGATGGAACGTTAAACGTTCTAAAAATGCACCGTGAGGAAGTTTCTAAGATTGATGCAAGTCTGGTGTCAGAAGAACTTCTAAGCGCTGCAGCTAGTGCATGGGATGAGGCGGTTGAACTTGGACAACTTTATGGGGTTCGTAACTCCCAAGCCAGCGTACTGGCACCCACTGGGACTATAGGCCTTATGATGGATTGTGATACTACTGGTATAGAACCGGATCTCGGACTGGTTAAACTCAAGAAGCTGGTTGGTGGCGGTACCATGAGCATTGTCAATCAGACTGTTCCTAGAGCTCTTAGAGCACTAGGCTACTCCAAAGAACAAATCAACGATGTAGTGAACTATATTGATGTAGAAAAGACAATTATTGGTGCTCCTCACCTTAAAAAAGAACATTATCCGGTCTTTGCCTGTTCAATGGGCGATAATTCCATCCACTACATGGGTCACGTTAAGATGATGGGCGCAGTTCAGCCCTTTATTTCCGGCGCAATCAGCAAGACGGTAAATATGCCGGAAGAAGTAAGCGTAGAAGATGTAGAACAGCTTCACATTGAAGCCTGGAAACTTGGGCTCAAAGCAGTGGCTATTTACCGCGACAACTGTAAGGTGGCGCAGCCTCTTTCAATGGCCAAGAAAGAAGTAGCCGAAAAAGAAGAAAAAATTACAACAGACTCCATTAATGATAGGTTTATCGTTAAGGGTGCTGTTCGACGGGAGATGCCCAAGATCCGTACTGCCAAAACTTTCTCATTCACCGTGGCTGGCAGTAAGGGGTATGTAACGGTCGGTGAATTTGAGGACGGTACGCCTGGTGAGGTATTCATGAAAATCGCTAAGCAGGGTTCTACCTTGGCTGGCGTTATGGACTCCTTAGCTATTTCTGTAAGTTATGGTTTGCAGTATGGAGTACCTCTCAAGAGCTACGTTCATGGGCTTACCAACATGTCGTTTGCCCCTGCAGGCATTACAGATGATGCGGAAATACGTACTGCGAGTTCACTGGTAGACTATATCTTCAAACGTTTAGCTCTGAGTTATCTTTCGTTTGATGATTTGCTGGAGCTTGGATTGGCTTCAATTGATGATATGCCTGAAGCCCAAACCAGTTTGCTCGACGATGTTACTTCTAATGAAGAACAGTCTGTACCAGAGCCGGCATCCAACAAGCCTCCTGATAACCAACCAGTAGCTACCAGTAAGCCTACTTTGTCGACAACCGGCATCCGACCTGCCAAGAAGGACGATACTGCACCGATGTGCTACAACTGTGGCAACCAGACTCAAAAGGCCGGTAGCTGCTACGTATGTACAAGCTGTGGTTCGACCACTGGCTGCTCGTAAAGAAAAAAGACTGTTCTTCCCGATAACTCATTAGAAGGAAGAGTAGTCCGAGCTTGTTAGCTGACAGCGAATCATTCAAACCCGGAGAGATCCCGGGTCCCCTTAAGCTGGCTTAAAGGCGCGTGACGAGAAAAACCGTTAGCCTTGTCTCATTAATGCTAAACTGAAGGAACATGAAGGCTTACATTCTTTACCATCCACGATCCGACCATTCCCGTATTGTTGAGGAGTATGCTCACGACTTCGAGCGAATAAAAGGCAAAAAGGTAGAGCTTTTAAGTCTTGAGACCCAAGAGGGGGCGGCTATGGCGAACCTTTACGGAATAGTGGAGTATCCTGCCGTTATCGCCCTTCGCCAAGACGGGCAACTGCTAAAAAACTGGGAAGGCTTACCCCTGCCGCTCATGAACGAGCTTGCCGCCTACAACGACTAGTGATACAATCACCCCTGTAACAATTTAAAAGCCGTTCGCTTTCGCTGTGCAGCGAACAGCGAAGAACAGCTATCAACTGTGAGGCAAGGGAAGAACAGGCGCACAAGGCCTCATTAGAACCCTTCGGACGTGACCCGTAAGAGCGCATAATTAAGTCCCAAGCAGGATGGTACCGTCGGCGAGCCGACTCCTGCACAAAGGGACTTTTTGTTTTATGAAGGAGCAACCAATGTCTGGACAGTCTAAAAAACACTTCTTTGCTGAGATTGAAGAACAGTTGTTAAAAACCTGGGAAGAGGAGAACACCTTCGAACAGAGCCTTAAGAACCGTGAAAGTAGGGAGCTGTTTAGCTTTTACGATGGTCCTCCATTCGCAAATGGTGTTCCTCACTATGGTCATTTAGTGCAAACCACTATTAAAGATTCCGTAACGCGCTACAAAACCATGCGAGGTTACTTTGTGCCGCGCCGTGTTGGCTGGGACACCCATGGTTTACCGGTAGAGTACGCGATTGAAAAAGAACATGAGTTCAGGGGCAAACAAGACATTATTGCTTACGGTATCGACAAGTTTAACGCCGAATGCCGAGATTCTGTTTTTAAATACAAGGACGTTTGGGAACAGATGTTCAGGCGTGTCGGGCGATGGGCAGACTATAGCAAGACATATGCAACCCTTGATGAGAGCTATATTGAAAGCGTGTGGTGGGTTTTCAAGACAATTTACGATAAGGGATTGGTTTATAAAGATTTCCGCAGCACGCCCTACTGTCCACGTTGTGCTACACCGCTTTCAAACTTTGAACTTAATCAGGGTTACCAAGATGGCGTTCAGGATCCGAGCCTTTTTGTTAAATTCAAACTTAAGGGCCAAAACGCCTTCTTACTTGGTTGGACAACTACACCCTGGAGCTTGCCTGGTAACGCCGCAATAGCGGTCCAGCCCAATGCCCAGTATGTGTACGTGGAGCTTTCTGATGATGAGGGACAAAAGGAAATTCTCGTGCTAGCACGAGAGCGCTTGGGAGTACTTAATGTTGATACTTACCATATAGTAAGGGAGGTAAGAGGTGAAGAACTGATTGGTTTAAGCTATGAGCCCCTCTTTGAGTTGAATAACTTAGATACATACGAGAACGCTGAAAACCTGTATAAGGTATGGCCGGCTGAATTTGTGAGCACAGAAGACGGATCAGGTGTGCTGCACGTGGCACCAGCTTTCGGCGAGGATGACCTTGCCCTTGGCAAAGGGGAGAACATTCCTGTGCTACTTACAGTTGATGAGTTCGGCAAATTGCGAAGTGATCTTGGCTTGCCCCGTGATATAGGGGGTAGTTTCTTTAAAAAAGCTGATGAAAAGATTGTAGCATTTCTCACGAAAAAGGACCGTGTATACGCGGCCGAAACTTTAACGCATACTTATCCATTCTGTTGGCGCTGTGATACGCCGCTGCTTTATTATGCGACCGATTCTTGGATGGTCAAAGTAACTGATGTGCGTGAGCGGCTTGTGGCGAATAACCAGCAAGTAAACTGGACACCGGGCCACATAAGAGATGGTCGTTTTGGTAAGTGGCTGGAAGGAGCAAGAGACTGGTCTATTAGCCGCAATCGTTTTTGGGGCGCTCCTTTGCCCGTGTGGGTGACTGACGACGGTGAAGTGGTAGTCGTAGGCAGCATTGAAGAATTAAAAAGGCGTGCAGTCGATAAAACTAAAGTGGGTGATCTGCATCGCCCGTACATAGATGAGGTAAAGATAAGAACGGACAGCGGTAAGATAGCCTCACGTATTCCGGAGGTGTTTGACTGTTGGTTTGAATCCGGCTCTATGCCGTATGCCCAAGACCACTATCCTTTTGATAACAAAGAAGCATGGGAAGCAAAGTTTCCTGCCGATTTTGTAGCAGAAGCTATAGACCAAACTCGGGGCTGGTTCTATACTTTACATGTACTGGCTACTGCATTACTTGACAAACCGGCTTTTCAGAATGTGGTTTGTAGCGGATGGGTAGTCGCGGCAGATGGCGAAAAACTGTCTAAGCGAAAAAAGAATTATGCACCAATGGACGAGGTTTTTGACCAGTTTGGCGTCGATACGCTGCGTTTCTTTATGGCATCCAGTCCTATAGTGAACGGTGAGGACGTACGGTTTAGTACCGACTATCTGAGGGACACGCAAAGAAAAATCTTCATGACATTTAATAACATCTATAGCTTCTATAAGCTGTATGCTGATGTAGATAAATGGAAACCCGGAAAGCCTTTGGTGGAACCCCAAAGCACTAACACCCTCGACCAGTGGATGATATCCAGGCTTAATGAGACCATAGACATAATTACAACGGAAATGGACAGCTACCGATTAGACCGCGCGACGAAACCTCTGGCTGATCTTTTGGACGATACATCAAATTGGTTTGTACGCAGATCACGCCGTCGCTTTTGGAAAAGTGAAGACGACATAGATAAAAACCAAGCTTATGAGACTCTGCATTACGTGCTTTTGCGTCTTAGCCAGTTATTAGCTCCTTTTGCTCCCTTCTTATCTGACTATATTTGGCGCCAGTTGATTAAAGGCACTGATTTCCCTAGCTCAGTACATTTAAGCGACTGGCCCATTCCGGGGCCAGTTAATACGACGCTGTTAGATGAAATGGGACGAGCTAGAACGTATATTGCCGAAGGATTAGCCAAGCGCGCTGCCGCTAAAGTCAAAGTGCGGCAACCGCTTAGCCTTGTAAGCGTTCCAGAGCTTCCAGATGAGTACAGAGAAATCATAAGGGAAGAACTAAATGTTAAAGAAGTTTTGTGGTCTACGAAGATAAGTAAAACTTCTGACATTGTTACTCTAAAAACTGATATAACACCTGCTCTGAAGCGTGAAGGTTTGATGCGCGAAGTTACTCGACATGTACAGAATGCTCGCAAGGAAGCCGGATTGCAGGTTAATGACCGCATAGAACTAGTTTTACAGACTGCAGATAAAGAGTTGCAAAAATCCATAGAAGAGTACGAAGCCATCATTAAACAAGAAACACTTGCTAAGGAACTTACAACCAGCGGTACCCATGAATTTAAAAAGACCGTCAAAATAGAAAATAAAGAATTCACTATCCATTTGGCGAAAGCTTCATAACACCTTTGACAACCACTGATTACTCTGTTAGACTCTATCGGTAACTATTTCTAAAGGTAAGAGTCCAATTCATGAAAAAAGCGGTTATAGCAACCGGCGGCAAGCAATATCTTGTAGCTGAAGGTGAAGTTGTTGAGATTGAATTACTAAAAGAACAAGGTAAAAACGTTAGTTTTGTGCCGCTTCTCGTAATTGATGGCGAAAAAACGACAATAGGTGCTCCTGAGGTGTCTACAGCTAAAGTGACCGCCGACATCGTTGAGGCGGAGATTAAAGCAGACAAAGTCATAGCAATCCGCTACAAGGCAAAAAAGCGCGTAAATAAAGTAAGAGGACACCGCCAGCGGCACACTCTTATTAAAATCAAAAAAATATCTTAAAGAGTGTTTTAGATAGCTAGAGCTCTATCTAGGCCGGGGCTGTTTATGCTTCTTGTGCCTATTGTGAATCTTTTAAAACCCGTGCATACTAGCTCTGAAGAAAGAGCTTGTCCGATGCGTAAACTATCTGTTTGGAAACGTAGGATAGCGGTAGGAGTTACTCTAATCGCCGTTGGTTTCGGGTTATCGTTCAACACCCAACAAACCGGGGCTATTACTCGAGGGTACAATTCAGACGATTTAGCTATTAAGCCCGGTTTGATGGTTGCCCTAAGTGAAAATAGCACCCCTGACAATCCTAAGGTAGAACGAGCTTCACGTGACCAAGCGGAACGAGTTATTGGTGTTGCTACAACTATTGATGACAGCCTGGTTACGATAGCTTCAAGTCAGCAGTCTGTCTATGTAGAGACAAGCGGAGAAGTAGACGCTTATGTAGTTAATTTAGACGGCGATGTTAAGCGCGGTGATCTTTTAGCCTTGTCCCCGATTCGAGGCATTCTCACAAAAGCCACTTCTTATTACCCTGTAGTTGCTATTGCGTTAGAAGATTTTTCAAGAGAAGAAGCGATTACCTATACCATTCAGGACGGTTCAACCACCAGGGAAGTGCTTATTCATAAGCTCAACGTTAACCTAGATCGTAAAGCAGTTTCCGGCCTAACTCTCCAGGAAAAAGAGTCCGCACTTGCTAGGCTGGGTCGCTCTATTATCGGCAGAGAAGTAGCGGAAATACGAGTGGTCATTGCTCTAGTCATATTCTTTATAGTGCTAATTGCAGAAGGTTCCATTATTTATGGGGCAATATCGAGCGCTATTAATTCCTTGGGACGTAATCCGCTTGCAAAAACCATAATTAAACGAGAACTGATAAGGGTTCTTTTTGTGGCATTAGCAGTGCTGGCTCTAGGCGTACTGGCCATTTATGGTATTCTCTGGGTATAATCTGTTGTAAAATCCTTGTCTTCTTGAGCAGGACTGTCTATAGTTGTGCTGGGAAAGTGTAGCTATGCTGCATAAATACTTTGTTCAAGCAAAGTTCCCAAGCCAAAAACTAAACAAACAAACAAAACATGGACAACAGTCGATATCAATCGACTCTTCCGGCACAGACTAAAACTGAGTCTGTGGCCACTGGCATTGCAAGCGAAAATTCGTCTGCAAGTGTCTATGATGCTACCCCTGTAACCTATTCTACTGATAGTCTTGAAGTCCATGAACCTGGAGCTAAAGTTGCTCCACAATCCCAGCCGCTGTACCTGCCAAGCGACCCCAGTTCGTTAAAATCCGTTGGCTTTTCAAGGAAAAAGGCTACCCTTGTCTCGCTCATTATAACTATTATTGTTACGCTTGTTTCTGGGGTGTCGATGGTGATATTAAGCCGCAAGGCACCGGAACCGGAGTCGTCTCAGGCCAACAGCTCTGTACCACTGCAAGAGATTGACCTTGAAGACCTGGCGACGAGCAGTCCTACTGCTCCGGAATTGATCGAAGGCGCAGAGTCACTGCTGGTTAACGGTGATGTTATATCACGCGGCTTCTTGAAGCTTTCCCGTAACGCATTTGTCGCTACTTTTAATTCAGATAGTCTGAGTGCTGACCAAACATACCAGCTACCTAATGCTTCAGGTACTTTGTGTTTGGACAGCAACAACTGTAATTTTGTAACCCCAGACCAGCTACAACAACTAAGTCGGCTTGTTGCCATACAGGGCGGTACTGCGATACAGAGCATTACTGCCGGTACTGCTAATCTGGTTATTACTAACAACGGCAATGGCAACGTAACGATTAGTGACACTACCGCCGATGATCCTACTGTAAACTCTGTCAACGGTACCTCCGGGGCGCTGACTCTCCAGGGCACCCCTAACCAGGTTACGGTCAATGCATCGGGCAGTACCTTTACCTTATCAATGCCCCAGGATATTAATACGGGTGCTACTCCTACCTTCAGCGGGCTTATTCTATCAAGCTTAGACTGCACCGGCTTTGTTAACGGTGGGACACTAACCACCAATGGTGCGGGCCAGCTTACTTGTGCCGATGACGATGGCGCGCTGGCTGGTACTGTCACGACTTCAGGCGGTACTTCGGGTACTATACCGGTCTTTACAGCAGGGCAGAATATTGAAAACTCTCTCATTACTCAGGCTGGCGGTAACATTGATATAGCCGGCAGTTTAACTCTTTCTACTGCATTGGGTGTAGGTGAAGGTGGTACCGGTGCCACAAGCTTTACTACTAACGGCGTTATATTGGGTGGTGCAGGGGCTTTATCTACCACAGCAGCACCGCTTGCTGGTCAAGTCCTGCTGGGTAATGCCGGTGGCGTACCGACATTCATAAACCTATCAGGCGATATCTCAATAAATAGTGTAGGCCTTACAACGGTTCAGGCAGATAGTATTGCCTTAGATACTGACACTACAGGCAATTATGTTTCAGGCATTTCGGCTGGAGCCGGTATATCTGTTGCTGGTGGTATTGGCGAGAATACTAGCAACTCCATAAGTGTTATTTATGGGAGCGGTGCTAACACTGCCGTACAAGGCAATGTGCAGCTAACAGTTTCGGCTGGTTCTAATTTGACAGGGGGTGGCACAGTAACTCTAGGCGCCGGTGGCACGGTAACTTTGAATGTGGCTAGCAGCCCCTCATTCTCTGGCAATCTAACCGTACAAGGCGGTAGCGTTGTTGCCGGTACATCAAGCCAAGCTGGAAGCGTTACTCTCCACGATGGCAGTGGTCAGGCTGGTACGGTCCAGGTGGCCGACCTCACCGCCGACCGTACCTACACCTTCCCGGATGCCGCCGGCACGG
>CBKXXB010000008.1:0-33951 GCA_966685145.1 uncultured bacterium
GAGCGGCTGTTTTGTAAACAGCGGGTCGTGGGTTCGAATCCCTCTGCCGGCTCCATAATCTGCACAGAGTCTAGTAGTCCTTGCATTGCGTCAAGGATCCCTGAAAAATGGGTGTCACCTCTTGTGTGGCTTGCAGGGATACTCAAGCGGTCAACGAGGGCTGACTGTAAATCAGCTGGCATTCGCCTTCGGGGGTTCGAATCCCTCTCCCTGCACCAAGCAAAGACCCGTCTTTATGGCGGGCTTTTGCTTGTTTGGTTAGAGTTGTCGAACCACCGGCGGGTGCTTTAGCAGACGCGTAGGGGTACGGTGAAGCAAAGCCACGCGCAGGAATTTATCCCGAGCATGGTCGCAGAGAAAAAAGACGAAGTCTGCTATCCTTCTCCCAGCATCATTGTAAGCGATACCTAATTCTGTTTATATATTCACATGCCTGTTTACGAAGAACTTGCTGCGCATTATGAGTCCCGTGACGGCTCGCCAACTGAATCTGTATTAGTCGAAGAAGAGCCAATATGGCCAGATCAGCATATCCTGCTAGATGCCGAAGGTCCGACTGAAGCAGAAAAGATGGCTCGTGATAAAGCAGCGTGGCGGTTGCGAATTTCTAAAAGAGAGGTTCGTATGTTTCGCATACGACGCGCCGGCGAACTAGCTATGAGTACAACTGTAGCGTCTCTAGGTATCTGTGCGACAGTTCAATCTTTAAGTGAAAACAGAATTGAGGGGGCGCTTATTGGCGTTATGGGAATTCTTTGGAGTCTTGGTGTGAGCCATCAAGTAGTTATGGATTTGAGTTCACCAGAGTGGACGGATCTAGTACATAACACCGCCCTAGCGCGTGAGTACCATGACGCGGCAATAACATCGCTAGAAGTTAAGCCTGAACTTTAACAATATGCGCACGATGTAAGAAACCTACCTTGCCTCTGTTGCAGCGCCAAACTGCCATAGCAGTAAAATTCTAGCCTCGCTTATCATCCTGTACCATGAGGACGAATATACCGTTGCTTCGGGCGTTTTAAACTTTACAAGATAAAGTAAGCCTAAGTTCCTGTGCCTATCCTTTAGCTTGGCCTCATAAGAAATTGGCGGTAATAAAATTACAACGTAAGCACACTTGTACTTTACTAAGCGGTCGTGACATACTTAGCTTAAAGAGTTTGAAATGACAAATGTATTATTGAGTCAGGGATTACCGGAAATTGAGCTCAGTCACCATGCTGGGCTAAATCTTGGGCCCAGATTCACGACTGATAATATTGATACGCCCAGGTTACGGCTAGTTGAATCAGCGGCCAAAGAATCAGCACATACATACTTTAATGTGAAGTGGTTTGGCATCGGAACATTTACTGTTGCCGCTGCTTGCGAAGGGCAGGCTAGATCATCAATGGTAGAGTTTTCAAAGCAGCAGCCCTACTTAAGAATGCCTGACATCAACCAAGTGCTCCCGTGTATGGTCATAATTGAGCCAATAGATGGTGTTGTATACGGTGATTTGGACTTCATACCGGGTAGAGAAGAAGGGTCTGTTCAATTGAGAACTTTTACAGAACGACTACTGCACCCTGTAAAAGACAATTCCCTTAGGCACACTTTAAACCCCAACCAGCAACAGCTCGATCTCGGCGACGCTAACAATTAGAATTTTTTGTTTACATTTGTTAAACTACCGAAGTCAAATGCGCCGTTGTAGCTCAGTGGTAGAGCACCTCCATGGTAAGGAGGGGGTCACGAGTTCAACTCTCGTCAACGGCTCCATTGTTGTCAAGGCTACTCTAATCTGTTATAATTAAATAAATCCCCCGAAAGGTAATGCAAGATATGGCTAAAAAAGGTGATAAGCGCAAAATAGTAGGGCTTGTGTCTGAAGAGACGGGCCATCGTCACTATTACACAACCAAGAATACTCAGAATACTCCGGACAAGCTAAGTCTTCGGAAATACAACCCTGTACTACGCAAGCACATGCTGTATGTTGAGACCAAAAAGAATCTCGGGCGCAACGAAGTAAAAGGCCGCAAGTAATATTAAGCCCTGCGGTAAAGTAGTGTGAGGGATAATTAATACTGCTTGGCTTTATTTTATTGTTCAATGGGTTAGGAGAAGAAATAATGACAGATCAACTGGCGACAAACAAAGAAGTATCGAGGCTCTTTAATCATATCAATCATCACTACAGAGAAATATTGTTTGCCGGCTCTCTTGCTGTTGCTCGTATTGTCGGCACAGACTCGCAGACCGGCACCCCGGCGCAGTTGAATCAAGTTTCTGGTATTGAGTGGATCCTAAATGATCAGGGTTACGAGCTAGCTGATAATGTACAGCTTATAGCCATTGATAAAAGTTCCGGTCCTGCCAACAGCGAGGCCGAAATCGGTCATAACCCTACAGCCACGTTAGACTCACGGCCAGTCGCTACAATACCAATAACAGGCGGTGTGGCAGCGGCCAACCCTCCTAGCTCTACTACTCTTTTAAAACAAGAAGCTTCTACCGGGAGCCCTACCGGCCACCAACCTGACACGTCACAGCCAAGAGATATTGCTTTGTTACCAGAAGACGCAGGCACCTTTTCGCATAAGTCTACCACAGACGAATTGGAAGCATCGAGTCATCTATCGTTTGGCGACACAAATAGCGAAAAGGAATCTAGCATAGATGATTCGGGGCAAGCATCCAATACCCCGTCCGCACCCACAGAAGGTGCTGACTTACAAGGCGACAATACGAATCAGACTTTGACTACGCTACTGAGCGAAGAGCCTGTAGCTAGCACACAAGACGAATTCCTTTTTAATACTGATGATTACATTGAGAGCCAGGCGAATGAGGATACTTCGGCTAGTGCAGAGCTGATACTATTAGGAGCAGGAGCATTTGCTTTCACGGCGCTTGTAGCTAACAGGCTCAGGGCTGTTAAGAGACCGCTTTCTGCAAATCGAGAATAGTATTTATAAGCTCTGCATGACTCCAGACCAGGGGAGTTACGCTAAGGGGTTCACCGGTTTCAGGATCAAATTGTTCACTTAGCGCCCCGCTCGTCAACATACGTTCGAGCGCCCAATCTACCAATTTCCGTGCTTCCTGTATTCTGTCGCTACTGATGTAATACTGAGCAAGCCACAATGTACAGACAATCCAGGGATTGCCTTTATATTGTTGCTTTGACAAAAAATAACCGTCGTGTTCGTAACGAATAACGCCACCAATAGGGCTCTGGTTAAAAAGCTTACCTTCAACGTTAAGGGCTGTCCGACTAAGCCGGTCATCTCCTAAGGGTAGTTCCGCAAACATGTAGGGCCCAAACAAGCTCGATATATCAAGCGTGTCATCAAACTTAAGATTCCCATCACTTTGCAGTAAGAATCCTTTTCGGAAATAGCCGTCGGGATGATACAACGCACCGATAGCCTGACGTACTTTATCAGCCTCGGTCTGCCATTTGTCTGCATTTTCTTGGTAACCTAGCGCAATAGCCATGGTAGCAGAAGCTTCAAGTCCCGCTATAACTGTACAAACGCTGTAGGTGGACGTTAAAAACTTTTGTTCCCACAAGTCATAGCTTGCATGAGGAAGCCCCGTGGTTTCATCAATAAATTTGCATAGGAAAGCAGCACACGGAGCAATGAGCCCTTCGTAGCAATCTTTAATGAAAACCTTATCTTTGCTTTTGGCGTAATATTCGCCAAGCATAAATAGTACGATTGCCGTTTCGTCCTCTTGGATAGCCAGCTCCTTGCTATTGCCATGCAGCAGGGGATGCCATGTGCTGCCTATCGCACGGTCGGGTTGATATTTATGCATAAGATAACCGTCAGGGTGAAGCGTATCGCGCGTAAATACAAAGAAGTTTTTCGCTTCTTCGAAGTGCCCCAGCCTAATAAGTGGCCATATAGCATAAGCTGCGTCGCGCGGCCAACAATAACAGTAATAATCACGCCCATAGTTGAATATACTAGAGTCGCCACTCGCTAGAACGGAGCCTCTTTTGTCACAATGAGCCTTAATAATTAACAGGCTTTTTTGTACCGCCGTACGTTCCTTTTCGGAAAGAGCCGACAGTGTATTCGCACTTACGCGCAACCAATTATCGAATGTCTCACGAACTTGATGCTCACGTGTATCAAGGGAACCTTCTCTGAACTTTCTATGTATGGTCTGAGCGTCTGTCTGACTTGTTGCCGCAATCACCCAGTAATCGACGCCGTACGATTGTTCCGCCTCAAGATTGCGGCTAAACCGTAATACGCTGTCAACCCCGCCGTGCTCAATGAGGTTACCGCTTAGTTCACCGTCTTCAGCATCTTTAAATGTACCGGCCTTACCTTCGATAGCATAGTTACCAATAGCGAACTGATCAAAAATGCCTCCATCGTGTGTTTTGCCGGCTATCAACAGACAGCACCGTCCCTTATAGTCAAATATGTAATTCTCATCAGGCACAAAAAACGCAGTATCCGCACGGCCGGCCCTTGATATCTGAAAAACCTGATGCATGAAGAGCCTTACTTCCTGCTTATGACCAGCCAGGTTAGTAATCTTGACCCGCCTAATAAACGCAGTGTATTGCTGGTCAACAAAGTCGCGCATCTCTAACATGATCTGAAGTTTTTTAGAAACTATCTTAATTACACTCATCAGTGCTTTTGGTTCGAAATCAACACTGATGTCCCATGAACCATCATCTGTCCAGCTAAATGCACCGTTAGCCCAGACACCTAATTTGTGCTGCGAGTTACGGGCATTTGTCAGATTTTCCAGGCCCACGTAAGGATAGTAAAAATCATGTACGAGACCGTATTCATCTATACCAACGAAAAGTTCACCATTGCTCAGAACTACAGGCCTGCCCATACTAAACCTCAAAACCCTTTTCGCTGAGCCTGAATCTTAAATCATGATATGAATTCATGAAGTTTATAAAAGCTTCGTAGGGGGTATCATAAGGACTGAAGTACGCATGAATATCGCCGTCGTTAAACCACTTGGTACACATGTAATAAAAGTGATCGGACGTCTGTAGTTTGCGCCAGTCTTCAATGAGTTCTAGATCACCACTTTTGATAATTGGTGTCTGTAAATCATAAAGGGCACGTATGGCCTGTTGCTGCATGGGGTTGCCCAGCCAGGCGCTCAAATCACGTTCCGTGTCTGCCCATGTAGTTGTTTGCGGGGTATCTATTTGGCCAACAGGGTCAAATGAATCAATGGCCTCGCTGACCGTCATGAAAGTATTACTGCCATGCTTAAGCCATTCGTCAGGCAGATGATTAAGAAAATCAAATATACCCGTGTCATCCCATTGATGCTCGCCAAAGGTCTCATAATCCATAAACAAGTTAAAATTAGTGGCGTCGCCGGACTGCCCCAACCAATGAGTAAACTTATCTGCTGTGAGCGGCCATTCGCTCCAGTTGCGATCACCAAAACGAAAGGCTATGTCATCACTAAGTTTATAGTTTTTCATTAGCAAACGAATACGGTCAGTATAGGTAGGCCTGTAGACATAGTTAGGACTTCGCCATCCCAGTACCGGATCCCAGCCTTCCGCCAATACTCCTTTATAGCCAGCCTTGTCCGCCCAGTAGGCAAGATCGTTGTTATAACTAAGTTCTGTGTTGCGAAAAACTTGCGGTGTTTGACCAAATACTTCTTCTATTCGTTCCTTGTGCATTTTGACCTGCATCTCAAACTCGGCCAACGAATAAAAGAAAGCGAGACTGTGATGATATGTTTCGCCTACAATTTCCACACGTCCTGTGCTCACCAATTCCTGAAATGAAGCTAGGGCAGCCGGCGACCATGCTGCCAGCTGATCAATAACAGTGCCAGTAATTGATAAACTGAGCTTAAATTCCGGATAACGGTTAAGCAGCTCAATCAGCTTGCGGTTAGTTGGCAGATATGACTTCTCGGCAACCTTGTGAATAATGCGTTCGTTATTTGTCGGCTCGTCATAGGGCGCGTTAAAGTACTCATGGTCTTTAGCCGTATCAAATACGGTGTAGTGCCGAATCCTGTACGGCTGATGTACGTGCATATAGAGAACTATGGCTTTTTTATCACTCATAGCGCTACCAGCTCTCTATGTCTATCATAAATCGCAAACAAACGATCGGCTGCGTCATCCCAACTCATACGTTCATACTCACGGTAAGAGTTAGCGTGCAGCTCATCTCTCAGACAGTCGTTCTGTAGAACGGCTACGATTTTGTTTGCCATTTCGTGAATGTCCCAGAAATCAACCTTCAATCCATTATGAATAACTTCGGAGACACCGGACTGCTTACTGATCAACACTGGCGTTCCGTAACCTATGGCCTCAAGAGGCGTTAAGCCAAAAGGCTCAGAAACCGAAGGCATGACGAACAAATCCGCTATAGTGTAGACGTCACGGTAATTCTTACCTCGCTGGAAATCGGCAAATATTACGTGCTTAGAAATACCCAGCTGGGCTGCGAGCCCTATAAGCTCATAGTACTGATCGCCTGAGCCGACTATCAGTAGCATAGATTTAGGAACGTGATCCACTACGTGCTTAAAGGCTTGAAGCAAATTAGGTAAGCCCTTTTGTATGGTGATACGTCCCACATTACTGACAATTTTATAACCTTGCCGCTTCAGTGAATCGAGGTAAGCATAGGCATTGTCGCCGCTACTCTGGATTAAGGCACCTGGGTCAAAACTGTTATGCACGACCTCGATTTTATCTGCAGGGATTCCGTACTCGCGAACAATAGCCTTTTTGGTGTGGGCGCTCACGGCAATAATTCTATCGGCAAGAAGCAGGGAAAGCTCTTCTATTTCACGCACCAAAGGGTTCCCGGCAAAATCCTTGCCGGCGCGGTCTGCTTCGATAGAGTGCATGTGTACTATAAGTGGCTTGCCGGTAATTTCTTTGGCTCTAATAGCTGCGCGACATGTAAGCCAGTCGTGAGCATGGATTATGTCAAACTCCGCCAACTGCACAATGCGTTCAACGGCTCTCTCGTAAATGGCGCTTTGACCAAACAGGTCAACCCATTCAATCTCTCCGGTCTTTTTAACGTATTTAAAGCTGTCATAGGCAATCCCTGATTTAAGTACTGTTTCCACGTCTTGAGGATGAGCGGCGTTAATTTTCATAAAATCAATATAATGATCGGCGGTATAGGGAAGAATGAATTCAATATCTGCACCTTTTTGCGAGAGCGCTTTACAAAGCTGGTAACACGCCACACCCAGACCACCACTGTTATGCGGAGGGAGTTCCCATCCCAGCATTAGTATTTTCATCGCACCCTGTTGTTTTAAGGTTATTGTTTTTTAACTTTATTTACCTTCGATTATAAAGAGGTGATCAGGGAAGCACAACCATTTTGTTGACTTATCCACAGCAATATCTGACGTTCATCTGACCAACAAACCGCCACCTCAAGTATTGGCAGATTCTTTCTGTATACTTGAGATGTGGAGATAGATAGTGATGCAGGTGCGGTGAAAAGCAAAATGCCCGTAAACCGGCGCAGATTCATAGTAGTTTCCAACCGTCTGCCTGTCACAGTCACTAGACAAAACGGTAAACTAGTGTTCTCACATAGTTCAGGCGGTTTAGCTACAGCCATGTCTTCACTTGACAAAGTCGTCGACAACCAGCTTTGGATCGGGTGGCCTGGGATAAGTTCTGACGAACTGACTGCAGCAGATAAGGCAACAATTACTAAAAAGCTTCGGCAGTTCGGCTGTTATCCTGTATTTTTAACTCAATCGCAGATTCATTTGTTCTACGATCGGTATTCAAACGAAACGATTTGGCCACTTTTCCACTATTTCCAGTCCTTAGCTGAGTATGACAGCGCCTCCTGGGAAGCCTACAGGAACGTTAATGCCTTATTCAGGAACGCCGTGAAGAAACATGCAGATGCTGACACCACTATATGGGTGCATGATTATCACCTTTTGCTTCTGCCACAATTACTGCGTCAGGTTCTGCCAGAAAGTTCAATCGGCTTCTTTCTGCACATACCGTTCCCATCGTTTGAGATTTTTCGTTTGCTTCCTAACCGCCAGGAAATACTTGAGGGTATGCTCGGTGCTGATTTAATAGGCTTCCATGTGTACGATTATGCGCGACATTTTCTAAGCAGTGCGCTAAGGACACTGGGTTATTCCAATAATCATGGCACTATCACTCTAAGCGACAGGATTGCCTACGCTGACGCGTTCCCTATTAGCATCGATTATGAAAAATTCGTACAGGCTGCCCGTTCATCAGAAACCAAAGCTCAGGTTGCCACGCTCAGTAAGCACTATAACCAACAACGCATTATCGTTTCCATTGACCGGCTTGATTATTCCAAGGGGATCGCTCAGAGGCTTGAAGCATTCAGGCAGTTTCTTGAACTACACCCCGAGCAACATAAGAAGGTAGTGCTCGTAATGGTGGCCATACCTTCGCGTATGGACGTCAGAGCATACCAGGATATACGCGAGACCATAGAGCAAACCGTCAGCCGCATCAATGGCACTTTCGGTACGGTTGATTGGACGCCAATTTCTTATCAGTTTAAGAATTTACCATTTGAACAAGTTGTACCGTTGCTCGTAATAGCCGATGTGGCACTTGTAACACCGCTACGTGATGGAATGAATTTGGTAGCCAAGGAATACGTAGCAGCCAAGCAAAAGCGTCCGGGCGTATTAATCCTAAGCGAACTTACAGGCGCATCCCATGAACTTCCTGAGGCAATACACATTAATCCCAACGATACCAGGTCAATTGTCAGAGCGCTTGAGGTTGCGTTAAGGATGCCGAAGAAAGAACAAAGGATCCGCATGGAAGCTATGCAATCGCGTTTAAGTCACTATACCGTTCAGAGATGGGCTCATGACTTTATCGAGCAACTTGAGTCTGTTAAGAAATTACAGAGCGAGCGATATGATAAAAACTTAAAAATCCAAAATAAACGAAAGCTTATAAGTTCGTTCAAGCACTCGAATAGCCGCGCGCTTTTTCTGGATTACGATGGTACGCTTGCTAACTTTGTCAGCAGCCCTTTGCCAGAAAAAGCCCGTCCGACAAAAGCACTTCTAAGAACCATACAAGCCCTGGCGCTCACCGCCGGAACTGATGTTTTTATTGTCAGCGGGAGGCCTCGTGAAGCTCTGGAAAGCTGGTTCGGAAGTATGCCCGTTACACTGGTGGCCGAACATGGATTCTGGGTTAAGCAAAAGGGTGAATGGTTTCAGCAAGAGGCCAGTTTTCAGGAGCACAAACCAATCCTGCTGTCTATCATGGCTCGCTACGCCGAAAGAACACCAGGAGCTAAGGTTGAAGAAAAAAACTACACATTGGTCTGGCACTATCGAAACGTCAGCCCCGAATTAGCCTACGCACGTAACGCAAATCTCAAACATGAGCTGGACGTCGCAATCAATAATAGTGACATCGAAGTTTTTAATGGTAATAAAGTCATGGAGATTAAGCCGCGAGGCGTACATAAGGGCACGGTACTGGATGAATTTTTAATCGGCGATCCGTATGATTTCATACTGGCTGTTGGTGATGACCAGACAGACGAAGACATGTTCAAGGCTCTTCCTCAACATGCCTTTAGTATCAAGGTAGGCACTGGTGATACCAGTGCCAAATTCCGTCTTCTATCAGTGGCCGAAGTGCATGCGTTATTAAATCAACTGATTAGCCCGTCCCGAAGTTAAGTGCGACATGCTTAACCCGTCGTACCGTCATACTCCTGACCGTCACCAGTAACCTCAAGCAAACGAGCATAGAGAGAGTCTCTATCAACTACCATCCCAGGGGGCACAGCTAACTCCGGATGTTCGTGGTGAGACTTATGCATAGCGAATCTGCCGCATAGAATTTGCGCTAATGGTCCGCTGTCGATACCAGCCTCCGAACCCTCAGTAAAGCCAGTTCGTCGTTCAGGATAAGCGGAAACTACTAGGCCGGGACCCATCATGCCAAGCGTGTAGCCAGCATATGCCGAAGCCGCAGTAATAACAGCCCGACCGAAAGATTTGTGCTTCCTGTACTCAGAAACCCCCATACATGCCATAAGCACTGCCGGTCCGGCTATACGGTCTATTACTTGTCTTTTGGCAAGCCATGCATCTAGCCGATTGGGGAAACGTGGCTCAATGCCCCCCGTCTCCGAATGCCTGAGTATAGGATCATTTTCCACGGGCCGACCTGGAAAGATAATGACTTTTTCCAGGGCGGGATCTGCGGTAACAGCCCGGGCAGCTTCAATCCCGACCGTACCTGTTTTAATAGCGACAAGCAACGCCTTTATAGGGGGCAAGGGTTCTTGTTGTTCCGGCCCATGGTGAACTCTATGGTTAATTGACCAAGTCGTCGGGTTAAGGCCCGTCAGCCTTGTCAAAAACCACCCCGTTCTGGCTGCTCTTTTACTAAGCAGGTAAGTTTGGTGAGCAAGATATTCATGCAGATAAAGCTCGGATGCAAAGGGGGCCGCAAAGAAGCCCACGCCAAGCCCCTTTAGTGCAGCCTTTTGTGCTGATTTATACATATCAAGTCTCAGGCCGGTCCTATAGCTCCCGCTAATATTGTTGCCGCTGGCTGATGGCAGAAACTATACCAGGATAAAACACTATAACTGATACAGTTCCTGGCAGGGGAGACAGGACTTGAACCTGCGACCCTCGGTTTTGGAGACCGATGCTCTACCAACTGAGCTACTCCCCTTAATTAATCTGCCGATCTGCACCATTGTACCCCATATAGAGCATGTGTGCGATAAGAGTTTATACATCATTATTGTATAGTACGCACACTAAAACCCAGCCACACTAAACGTGCATTGGTTTAAAAACAAATCGTCATTGCTAAGAGGCGCTTTGAGGTGAAGCTAAATCTGTTATACAATTGACCCGGCATGTCAAAGATTGCGCTTAATAAACCCACGCTTTTCTTGATGTACGGCTTCCCGGGATCAGGCAAAACCCACTTTGCGCGCCAAATGTGCGAAGTCATTCAAGCCGTCCACGTTCAGGGAGACCGCATACGCAACGAACTTTTTGAGGCGCCACGCTACGATAAGCAGGAAAACGAGGTCGTCATGCATCTCATGTATTACATGGCGGAGGAGTTCCTAAGCGCTAACGTAAGTGTTGTTTTCGACATAAACGCGATGCGTTTGTCACAAAGGCGCATACTGCGTGATCTCGCTCGCAAAGCTCACGCAGCCCACATGCTCTTATGGTTTCAAATTGACGCTGAATATGCGTATTCCCGACTTTCGCACCGAGACCGTAGGAAAAGCGATGACAAATACGCCCGTCCTTTGGAGCGCTCAACCTTTGAGGAACAAATTGCCGCGATGCAAAACCCTGATAATGAGGATTATGTAGTTTTAAGTGGCAAACACGCATTCAACAGCCAACGCAGCTCCGTTATAAGAAAACTGCAAGAACTCAAATTGATTGACACATCAAGCACCCAGGCGAGCGTCGTTAAACCCGGCCTGGTAAACCTTATTCCAAATCCGCAAGCCGGACGCGTTGATCCGGCACGCCGCAACATTACCATACGCTGATTCACTATGCCCTTGCGCCGTATTTATATAGAAGATGTTGGTACCGTGACTCTCTACAAGCGCCGAGGTGCTAGAAATCTCAGATTAACAATTGGTCACAATGGAGAAATACGGGTTACGCTACCTTTATGGGCGCCGTATAAACTCGGCAGCTTATTCGCTGAGCAAAGACGTAGCTGGCTGCTCAAACAAAGATCACCTCTACAAGCCCTGGTGCATAATGCACGTATAGGCAAGTCGCATATGTTGTGCTTTAAAACTCAAAGCTCCTCTACGCTGAGCGCAAGAATCACTAGCAACTGCATAAATGTTCTAGTGCCGGCAGATCTGAGCATAGAAGATCCTGCGGTGCAAAAGAAAGCCCGTGAGGCATGTGTTCGCGCCCTCAAAAAAGAAGCTAAAATACTACTGCCCACCCGCTTGTCTGAACTATCGCGTAAATACGATTTTGATTACCGCAGCGTAAAAATCAAAGAAATGCGCAGCCGATGGGGCAGCTGTACCCCGCAGAAAGACATCGTCCTGAATTGTTATCTTATGCAGTTGCCATGGCAATTGATTGATTATGTGCTTTTGCATGAACTACTGCATACAAGGGTTCTAGCCCACGGCGCGCCGTTTTGGTCTGAACTTTCCAGGTATGTACCGGACTTGCCGGAAGTCCGGCGGACTATGAGGGGAATGCGGCCAACCGTATCTCCCGGCAATTAGAGTAACAAAAATCCTAGGGGCTACCTGCGCGTATGTAATAATATGCTTATGCCTGACACAACTCCTGCACAGAATGTGCAAGGTGCCGCACTTGAACGCGAGCGACTGACCAGCCTTATCAACAGCATGGGCGACGGGGTACTGGCCATAAACGAAGATAGCAAAGTCGTAATTTCTAATGGGGCCGCATTAAACATTCTGGATATTAACAGCACACTTATCGGTAAATCCCTTAAAGACGTTCTTAAAGTCTGTGATAAGAACAATCAGCCAATAGACATAAGTAAGGTAATTGCCTCGATAAAGACATCGTTCAGCTCAAGAGAATGGCATCTCAAGTACCCGGACGGCGAAACTATCAGCCTCTACATCAGCATCGCACCGGTACGTCTTGGTTATGGCAAAAAGGGCGCAAGAGGCTATGTCCTTTTAATCCGCGATATTACCCGAGAAAAATCTTTGGAAGAAGAACGCGATGAGTTTATCAGTGTTGTCAGCCATGAACTACGCACACCAATAGCTATCGCCGAAGGCAACATCAGCAATGCAGAATTTCTTTTTAAAAAATCAGGGTTAAAAAATGACGTTATCAATGATGCGCTAAAGCAAGCGCATACGCAGATTACGTTTCTATCCGGTCTTATCAATGATCTTTCCACCTTATCCAGGGCCGAAAGGGGCAAGCTGGATGTAGATATAGAAAGCATCAATGTCCACGAGCTCATCAATGATTTAGCCAACAGTTACAGCGCGGCAGCGGCGGCGAAGAGTCTGGAAATAAAGACCGAGCTCGACCCGGGGTTAGAGCTGCTGCATTCAAGCCGCTTATACGTAAGAGAAATCCTTCAGAATTTCGTTACCAACTCCCTGAAATATACCGAACATGGTCACGTAACTATAGGCGCAAGATCAAAGACCGGTGGAATTGAGTTTTTCGTTGCTGACACGGGCATTGGTATAAGCAAAAGTGATAAGGAGAAAGTCTTTGATAAGTTCTTCAGAAGCGAAGACTACAGAACCCGGGCTAACAGCGGCACGGGGCTAGGTTTATATGTAACCATGAAATTAGCACGTCTACTGCACGCCGATATCAACCTCGAAAGCGAGCTTAATGAAGGATCGACGTTTAGTATTTTTATCCCCAACCTCAACTAGAAGAGTCAAACCGGCGGCAACTTAGGAATTACGCGCATAACAGGTATGCAGACGTTGCGTCCTTTCCACTCCACCATCGAGAACTCGTACCGGTACATTGAGAGATGCAGCATAATAATCTCAGTAATTACCACAATTGGAAAGTTAATAAGCGCGACCGCATTATTGGCAGGATTACTGACGGCCATAATCTGATAGTGGGTGAAGATAAACATTAAGCCGGCCAGGCAAGCCAGCCAGGCCGCCGCGTCAAAGCCGCGCCACAGAGAGGCCAGTGCAATGATAAAAGGACCGAGAAGAAGCAGCGCCTCAAGAAAGCTTATCAACAATACATTCTCGGGCTGTCTCCTGACTTGGGGGTATCTTGTTCGAATAGCGGTTTGTAATTGCGCTTGAACGCTTTTAACCGTTCGGACATCCAGCTGCTCGTCTGCCCGAATAAATGCATATGAATCACTTTTGACAAGCTCACGCGCAAAGAAGGTCTCAGGAATAATCGTACGGCTTACAGCACTAAACCCCCCCAGTTTCTTAAGAGCTTTACGCCTAATAAGCCAGCAACTGCTTAAAACAGGCGGACGGTTAAAGAACCGTCTGGGTAAAGCCAGCTCCCACCAATAACGCATTGGTTGTATGAATGCCGTTCGGACATCGCCGCCAAACCTAAGCGGCATAACTGACATCATTAGTCTATTTTTATTGAGCAGTGTAGTCACGAGCGAACGTATAGCATCAGGACCTAGACGAACATCAACACCGCAAAATAAAATAAATTCACCGCTTGCTGCTTCTGATAGCTGGTGATAGGCATAGTTCTTCGCCAACCAGCGGCTGGTCGGGGCTTCTCCTTCTAAAAATCTGACCCCATCCTGGGCAAAATCTTTAATAATGTCCGGAGTACTGTCCTGCGAACAATCATCGAGCACAAGTATTTCAAGCTTGGGATAATTATTGGCCAGCACTGTCTGAAGACAAGAAGCAAGATCAGCTGTCTCGTTTCGGGCCGGGATGGCCACGGTAACAGAAGGTAACTCCTTGTCACTAAAGAAATGCTGCGTAGTGTGATGCTGTGTTTTGAAAATGTTTCGCGAAGTAATTGCCAAAATGCATATTCCTGCAATAAGCTGTAAGGTCGCGAGCAGCACAAGAACACCGTTGCTACTTAAGGTAATAGATGAGGAAACTACTGAATACGCGACACTTTGCACAACAATGAGAGTAAGAGAACATCGCCCGGCCGTTCTAAACAAGTATGGCTCGGCTATCCTATTTTCGCCAATCCTGAACAGATTAAAAAGCCTGTAAAAGCTTACTATCATCAAACCAAGTGATGAGACGTGGGGCTCACTTATTATCAGCATGCCCGTCCAGAAGCTTATTAATGCTGCGGCTATGACAGAAAAAAACTGTCTGTACTTCCAAGCGTAAGGAATATATATCAATAAGACTTCAAATATGGCACCTATCAAAAACAGAATAAGCAACATGTTGCTTATGACTATAAACACATCAGCAGAGCAAAACAACAATAAATTTTGATACCTTACATTACTATGGACAATTGTACAAGTTTATGTTAGTATATTACTGTTAAACGGTGTTTTGGTGATGGAAGACAACAGTTATGAGCAATTGAAAAATACTGGCTACCTCTCTGAAATAGAAGGGCTGGAAGCGAGTGTCGCTGTTGCGAAGTCAAGAGCCGAAGCAAACTTCATCACTCTTAGTAGTCGTGTTGATTCGATCTTTGGTAAGCAGGCCCACCATGAAGCTGGCGAATTGCTGCTGACCGCTGAAGACGACGGGCTAGACACCCTTATGACCGACACTACGGAGTTATTCGCAAATTATAAATCGCTTGGCCGTATACCGGCTGCAACTTCTGAGAAGTCACATTCTAAAGCTATCGACAGCGAGCACGACCTGCAAAAGCTTTTCTGGGGTGAACCAACAACTTTTGAAAAATACAGGGAACTGTTTGGTCGTGTGCCTAAGACTATCGGTAGTTTTGCCGTAAAAGCTTTTAGGGCGCTCGAAAATCGCCTAACACCCACTCCGCTATACGAAGAGGCGGCTATGGATACGCTAGTAGCGTTGCCAGCTAGACGCCCGGCCACCTTAGCAGAGAGAATTTACTCGTACGAAAAAAAGCATCCGCAGAGAGCCGCATTAACAAGGGCAGCAGCCTGGATCGCTATAACCGCTACTTTGTCCGTCGGCTCCGGCTATGCAGCACATAATCTTGCAGAGGCGGACACATCGAATTATCCTTATTATGCCCAAGTTGTTGATATGTCCGAACTGGAGCAAGAAGCAAGCTTGCCAACTTTACCTATTTTAACTACCACTACAAGCACGACTGTGCTCCCTGACGTGATCCCGTCAACGGCTACTACCACTGTCGCGCCGACGGAAACTGCATCTGCCCCGCCCATCATAAAGCCAGTCGTAAAGACAGCGCTTAGTGACGCCGACTGTTCTGTTGAATATGTAAAAGATGCGCCGATTGATCGCGTAGTATACTCGGCTAATTACCTTATGGAAAATCATAGGTTAACGACACTCGGCAGCTCTATGCTGGTCGGTAACTTCGTACAGGAAACGGGTGATTTAGGCCCCTCCGCCGTCGGTGACGGAGGACTAGCCCGCGGATTAGGCCAGTGGCATGGCAGCCGCCAAGCAGGTATGCCTTCTACGCTTGAGGGGCAAATGGACTTCGCGATCGAAACCGAAATGCCACGCAGCGGCAATGAAGAGCTTGTAGATCTTTTGCGCGATAACAATGCCACCGTAGAAGAGATTGAACACGCGCTATACCATTGGGAAATTTATGGAGTCAAGGGGAACCGTACCGGTTACGGTTTAATAATCAACGACTACATGAATAATTGTACCTAGAGAAAAACATACATATTGACTAGGTGGTGGGCCTAGGGTACTATTGACATGAACGCACCTACATAATGTAGGTGTTTTATATTGGAGAGGAAATGGCAGAGCAAAAAAACCAGAAACGCCGTGTCGTCAAGAAAAGCGAGACAGTCAGACAGCGCGCAGACAAAAAGCAAGCCGAAGTTAAGCCGCGTAGGATTCACAGGGCCACAAGTCAGGCGGCAAGGCCACTCAAAGCTGCTTCACGAATTGGTCGCAGGGAATACTATATCCCGCTGCCTGATAACCGAGCTGGCCGTTTTCTTAACAAACGCCGCCATTTAATGCCTCGCTTTTTCAGGGAAGCCTGGGCAGAAGTCAGACAAGTCACATGGCCGGGAAGACGCGAAACAATCAAGCTTACATTGGCCGTTTTTACATTTGCACTCGTGTTCGGAGGTTTGATCTGGCTTACTGACTATGGACTTGAGAACTTATTTAGAAAGGTAATTCTACAGTAATGAACAAACGTTACGATTCACAAAAGAATTGGTACGCTATTCACACTTATAGCGGTTATGAGGAAAAGGTTGCCGAGTCAATCCGCCAGCGCGCCGAGAGTTTGGACATGAAAGACAAAATCTTTCAGGTCGTCGTACCAAAAGAAAAAATGATCGAAGTGAAAAACGGCAAGCGCAAGGTCGTTGAGAAGCGCATATTCCAAGGTTATGTTATGGTACAGATGAAAATGAGCGAAGACGCTTGGTACATTGTCCGCAATACCCCCTCAGTTACAGGTTTCGTGGGCAGCGGCTCAGAGCCGACCCCTATCAGCACCGAAGAAATGGACAAGATTATGAAACGCATGGGCCGCGAAGAGCCCAAGCACAAGATTGACTTCAAAGTGGGCGAAATTGTTAGTATTACCGATGGACCATTTAAGGGCTTCGACGGCGCCATAAATGAAATTGACGCTGCCAAAGGTAAGCTTAAGGTGCTTGTCAGCATGTTTGGACGTGAAACACCGGTAGAGTTAGACAGTCTTCAGGTAAAACGAGTTTAGCCAACAATGCAGGGTTCACCAGAAAATGACGAGGGGTTCGCCGCCGCCAAATATTTTGAAGAGGTCTTCCCTGGTGCAGTCATTAATGTGGAAGACGTTCCCTTACCGGAGCATGCTCTCCAGAACCTGTCAGCTGCCGGTCTAGGGGCTGCCGAAGTCATACAAGCTGACGGTTCAATCTGTGTGGCTACATTTTTGTTACGAGAAACCGATGTTACTGACATGGTAAGTGCCATTTACGACCTGGAAGCGTGTGGCTCTCTGCCAGAAGGCAGCCATCAGCAAGCGCTTGATGATATCATGGACGGCTCGTTTAACAACAAGTGGGGCTATCTATTCAGTTGACTAACAGGGGTAACATAGTATATAATTGCTTAGTTACGCACATTGCGGCTTGGCCGCAGTAGATAGTAGTTAGTAGGTAAGAGTTGGCATAGTAGCTTCAGCCGACATGTTTACCATCCTCCAACTACGATCTTCCAACTACTAAATTACGGAGTAAATGCAATGGCAGACAGGAAAAAAGTTAAGGCGAATCTTAAGATGAAGTTGCCGGCAGGCAAGGCCACAGCAGCACCGCCAGTAGGAAGTATTTTGGGGCAGCATGGTGTTAATATGATGGATTTTATTAATCCTTTCAATGAACAGACCAAAGATCTGGGTAACGTAACTGTTACAGCCCACGTTACTATTTATGACGACCGAACTATGGATTTCCGCTGGGTAGGCCAACCGACTGATGATATGATCAGGGCCAAGCTAGGCATTGACAAGGGTTCCGGCAAACCTAACACAGAAAAAGTGAGCAAGAAACTGAGCCAAGCGCAACTTACGGAAATAGCAGAGGCTAAAGCACACGACATGAACACCGACGACGTCGATGCCGTGAAGAAGCAAGTGGCCGGCACGGCGCGAAGCATGGGCGTTGAGATAGAAGCATAAAATAGTACTAGGAGAAAGAACCGCATATGAGTGACAACTTCGAGCGATTAGGTTTTAGAGATGGAGCTCTCTTGTCTTCAACAATAGACGCCCCACTGGCAGCGGCACATCTCGCGCTGGAAAGGTTATTAACGGCGGAGACATTGGAACCAGTCAGCACTAACAGCTCCGGCAGATATTTGCGGGGTGTTCAAGCCGCCATAGAGTATAGAGATGCTCTTGCTGCCCACGACCATTTGACAGATGAGATTCCGTCAATCGATATTGAGAACCAGGATAACGCAGTTACGCCCGGGCAGATGCCAAATATAGGCATCGGTGGACATTTAATTTTTTAATCCAACTAGACAAGGCAAGGATATGGAATTAGGTAGTTTAAAAGAAATCACGCGAAAAGTTATAGATGCGCCAATAAATGCAGTGGAACGACTCGTTGGAGGATTGGCGGCAGCCAACGCAGTCATGAAGTTAAACACCGGCCTGGATGCAACCAGTCCTTTCAGCCAGCGTGAGAAGCAAGCTCTAGAAGAGCTTGGGGTTTTGCCGCCGGAAACACCTTTAGACCAAGTTGATCAGAATTAAATAACTCGTGGGACCAACATAAATTGTTGGGCTTGCACCACAAAAGGAGATATTATGGCAGAAGCCAAGAAAGCAGTTAAGAAAACTAAAGCCGAGGTCGAGAAAAAGCCAGCGGCTAAAAAAGAAGTAAAGGAGATGCAAGATGGGGATATTCAAGAAAGTAATAGAGTTGAGACTGAAGCAGATCAAAAACCAAAGCAAGAAGTAAAGGTAGCTAAGGCTGGCAAGCGTAGTATCAAGGCGCTGAAAGAAGCCGAAGAGAAACAAGCCAAAGAAGAGCGAAGAGCCAAGACTAGCGACTCCGAGGATGCCATACAGCCGGCAGCACCGAAACCGAAGCAGCGTACAGCAGAGGACCGGCTCAAAAAACGAGGTAAGAACTACCGAAAAGCTTTTGAGCAAATCGACAGAACTAAAACTTATACCGTCAAAGAGGGCCTTGGCCTAACTATTAATTCTAGCCCGGTTAAATTTGATGCAACCGTTGAGCTGCACGTACGCCTCGGAGTTGACCCGAAACAAGCTGACCAGAATGTCCGTGACATTGTAGTATTGCCAGCCGGAACGGGCAAAGAGGTACGTGTAGCCGTATTCGCTGACAGTGATGGCGTTGAAGCCGCCAAAAAAGCAGGTGCTGACGTTGCTGGCAGTGAAGAGTTCTTGCAACAGCTAGACAAGGGCCAGTTTAACTTTGACGTGCTAGTGGCCACTCCTTCAATGATGGCAAAGCTAGGTAAGTATGCCCGACAGCTCGGTCCTAAAGGTTTGATGCCCAACCCAAAAAGCGGAACTGTTACTAACGACGTAGCCAGAGCGGTAAGTGACGCCAAAGCAGGACGCGTGGAATACCGCGTAGATACTACAGGAATAGTTCATGTCGGCATAGGAAAGGTTAGTTTTGGTGCCGATAAATTGCTGGAAAATGCAAAAACGATACTAAGCAGCATCAAGAGCAACAAGCCCAGCAGTCTTAAAGGCTCTTACATCATGTCTGTTTACACAAGTACAACCATGGGACCATCAGTTCCTATTGATGTGTCTGACGCCAGTTCTTTTTAGGCCTAGCAAGAGCATCAAGCCTCGAATTTAAATAGTGCTTGCAGCAGGCGTTTGATAGAATAGCCTGGTATGATTGTAATCGGTATGACAGGCCCTATAGGGCATGGCAAAAGCACGTTCGCGAAGGCCATTAAAGAATTGGAACCGACAACGGTTCATCTGGAATCAAGCCTCGTTATTGCCGAGATCGCTAATGCCATGCATGCCGCTCTGACCACGATACCCGATCCTTACGATGTCGAGTCACTCAATAACTGGTTGCGAAGCTTGCCGGCTATTCTCTTAGAACACCTAAACGTGCGGTGTACATTCGATCAATTACGGCTTGATCAGGGACAGATCGAACAACACCCCGTTGAATACCAGAAGTTAATTCTGCACGTGGAAAATCTTCAGCGGAATCCAACCCTTGCTAAACAAGAGATAACCAAGGAAAACAAAGAGGCTTACCGACCATTTCTGCAGTGGCTTGGCGGGTATCTTGTCCAGCACGTAAGCTCATCCATATGGTATGACGAAATCTTGAGACGGGTGTACGATGCCCAAGCACGGGGATGTCAACTGTGTATTGTGGGCGGCTTACGCTACCCTGGCGACGCAAGCGCCATACGGCATACCGGCGGCATCATAATCAAGGTGTACCGTCCGGGCCATCTTCAGAACGACATGCTTGACCCTACCGAACGTGAGCGCGACAACATACCGGTTGATTGTACCGTCATGAGCAATGGAACGCTCGAAGACGTAAAACGCTGTGCGGCAAAAGTACTGGATGATATCAAGAATAACCGTCTCGCGGCACTGTACCAAACCGTTCAAGCCAATCAATGACAACTTTCTCAAATTAACAAAACTACAACACAAATAACAGCCAACAGACTTGCGTCACACATTTGACACACCGTACAATGTATAGAAACGGGAGAACTACGTGGGCGTTTACAGCAACAGGCAGATTCGTCAGGCTATTAAAGAGGGGCATATTGTTTTTCATCCTTTTAATGACGCCCATATAGCAGGTAGTAGTGTCGACGTAACGCTTGGCGAGTGGTTCTATCGGACAGAGCGGCCTAGTGAAGGGGGCTTTTATAACCCATTCGACGAAAAAGCCGTCAAAGAGTATTTCGGAGGTGGTCCTTATCGTGCCGAAATACACAAAGAGTGGGCCGACAAACATGGCCGAAAATTATTCAAAAACATACCGCCGAATCATCCGATCATCGTTCTAAGACCAAAGGAAAGGATTCTTGCGCACACTCATGAGTTTATAGGGATTAAGGCGCCTGGGACCAGCACCATGCAGGCACGCAGTACCTGGGGACGAAACGGAGTAGCTGTTTGTCTCGATGCTGGCTGGGGAGACCCGGGCTATATTAACCGCTGGACTATGGAAATCTATAATATGAACGAACATGAAAGCGTGGTGCTGCCGATAGGCGAGCGAGTAGCTCAAATGGTCTTTTACGAAACTGGTCCTGTAGACAGTGAGTATAAGAAACTTAGCGGCAAATACCAGGGGGCTTCAAGTGGGAGCCTGCAGGAAATCATAAAAAAGTGGACACCGGATCAGATGCTGCCCAGAGCCTTTAAGGATCAGCGGCACATGCCGGCCAAGATTAAGGGATTAAAGGTTAAACAATGACTGCTCGGAGTTACGTCCGGGTGGAGAAGGTGTGTCTATGAGCCAGCATAACGGTCTTTTTATTGCCTTAGAAGGTACCGATGGTTCAGGTAAAGGTACGCAGTTCAAGTTGCTCGCTGAAAAACTGCGAAGCGATAACTACGAGGTTGTAGCCTTTGACTTCCCTCAGTATGACCAGCCGTCCAGCTATTTTATACGGGAATATTTAAATGGGCACTACGGGACCGCAGAAGAAGTGGGACCATACACGAGCTCGCTTTTCTTTGCACTTGATAGATATGAAGCGGCTGACCAGATCAAGCAGGCGCTTGAAGCAGGCAAGATTGTACTTACTAACCGTTTTACAGGATCAAGTATGGCTCATCAGGGCACCAAGTTCCTGCATGCAGAAGAACGCCGCGGATACTTTATCTGGCTTGACAACTTAGAGTTTCAGATGCTTGGTATACCGCGGCCAGACAGGTCGTTTGTATTAAGAGTACCGGCAACAATCGCCCAGCAACTCGTCGATCAAAAAGATGCAAGAAGCTATACCGATAAAGCGCGCGATCTACACGAGGCCGACCTGGATCATCTCAAGAAGTCGGTAGAAGTGTACGATGATCTTTGTCAGCTTTTCCCCAAAGATTTCCTGCGAATCGATTGCGTGCGAGGAGATAAGCTACTTGATATTGAGACAATACATAAGCACCTGTATAAGACCATACAGCCTTTGCTGCCGCCTAAACCAAAAAAGAATTTGAACCCTCCTGTCACTGAAAAACCAGCGAATCCTTATGTCGAAAAGATAAAAGCAGGGTACAGCATAACTCCTGCAGGCGAAGAATTCTTGCGGTCGGCAGTTACAAGCGTTGATGACGATGTATATGCATTCAATGATGCGTTGAGCCCGGTAACTATTGCCGCCGCCATGGCACGCCTAAGCAGGCGAGGCGATGATATGCGTGTCACAATTCTCGACGAATTTGCACAAGCAGCAGGAAAGGACCAGCAGCTCTTGCAGCGAGTTATCACTGCTTACGGTGACGATTCCGTTCAGCAGCTGGTAGGGCAGCACGTAGTCGTAGAGGGAGCTTCAAACTTACTGACTAAAAAATTGGAGTGGGGACGCTTAGCCTCTTACCTTGAACAGTCTACGCGTTACATATACTTCGATCAGAAAGACACCAAGGGTAACTACAAATACTACACTCCTGATCATTTTGATGAAAAAACTAAGCGCTTGTACAGAAAGAATATGGACGAAATCTTCGACCTGTACTCGGAAATGGTTCATAAACTCACGAAGTATGTTCAAGATAACTCATCCGTGCCTGAGGACGAACGCGATGCGGCATGGAAGGGTGCAACCCGTGCGCAAGCATGCGACGCTATCCGATTTGTTCTGCCAGTGGCTACAAAATCAACGGTAGGCATTTACGCTTCAGGTCAGGCGTTGGAAAGCCTTATTATGCATCTGTTATCGGACGAACTTCCTGAGGCTCGCGTTACCGGGCAAAAAGTACTTGATCATGCCCGTCAAGTCGTGCCTATGTTTTTAGAACGTGCTGACAAGCCGGAACGCGGTGGTGCCATGATTGCCTATAGGGCTAATACATACCAGTCTGTTGCAAAGCTTGCTGAGCAGTATCTGCCCGATAATCATGCCGAGGAAGCCGCACCGGTTCAGCTTGTTTCATACTGGCCAAAGAATGAGATGGATCTGCTACCAGACATGTTATATGAACACAGCTCGCTCCCCCTTAAGGAGATTGAAAAAATAGTGGCCGCCTGGCCAATAGATCGCAAAGAAGAAGTTTTTAACGCATACATGGGCGAACGCCTAAACCGTCGACACAAGCCGGGTAGAGCTATTGAAAAAGCGCACTACAGCTGGGATTTGGTGTGTGATTATGGTATTTTCCGTGATTTGCAGCGCCACCGGATTGTCGATGACCTGGAATGGCAGTTTTTGACACCGCGTTACGGATTTGATACACCTAAGTTGGTAGATGAAGCAGGGCTTAATGACCAATACGAAGCTTGCTTTGAAATAAGCCTTAAACTCTTTAGCGCGCTCCAAGCAGCAGGTTACGCACTAGAGTCTCAATACGCTACACTATTAGGCCATAAAATGCGCTGGAAAGTTACCTACAACGCACGTGAGGCATTCCATCTACACGAACTGCGCACCAGCCCTCAGGGCCATCCTGGCTACCGTAAATTAGTACAAGAGATGCATGAAAAGCTGAGTGAAGTACACCCTATGCTTGCAGAAGCAATGAAGTTCGTGAATGCCGGTGAAGATGCGGAGCTTACCAGATTAGCCGCTGAACGCTATACTCAGTTCAAGCTAGAACAGATGGAACAGTAGCAGACTCGGCTTGAGCTTGATACCAGACAGTGTGAACGCGGCCGCTATCATAACGCTGGTAGCTTGCGGTAAGCGCTATATCACCAAGGCTAAGCAAGGAATTAGCTGCGTCAGCATCAAATTCAAGACGACTAGGATCAATGCCCAGTTCTGCCAAAAAGATATCATGCGTCCTGGCATGCAGGCTAGCAGCTGAATTATTTGCGTGCAAAGTCGGGTCAACCACGAACAAGGCCCGAAAGACATCATTTTCGCCGCGCCTGACTTCATCTAATGCTCTCACAAGCCCTGCAGCTGAAGTCTTGGCATAGAGTTCCAAATCTTCATTACTTAACTCGCCGCCTCTTGGAAGCACTTCTAAGTTGTCGGTACCTACTGTCATAGCATTTCTCGCTTGTTATATAAAAACCGGACCCCTGGTTGGAGTCCGGTATCTTCTTTTTGCTTAAGTATCTATGAGAATAAGGACTCCAAACTATTTCGCCACAATGAGCACAAAGCCGTATGTTGGGCGGCAAATATGCTTAGCGCAGATAGTTTGGATTATCTTTCTCACGATTGGAGACTCTACGCCGTTTCAATGGTCTTGTCAAGCTCACCTATTCATGATAGTTTAAAACCGATATGGTTTTAACTAATGAGCACATCCTGAACCTCCTCCTCGGTCTTAAAGGGCTGTGCTTCAGTATGGTTGAAGCCTGAGCGTACAAGCGCCATAGCACAGCCCGGACACCGATCAGGCTTCAACCAATGAAGGCTGATTTTTAATTTAATAGACAAGGAACACGAGTATGTATGCGCACGGATCAATAGAAGCCTGCCACCCGGGCGGAAGCGATGATTACTTTCAACATGCTGGTATGGAAACCAGCCAAGCAGGAATAGCTCCAGGCGTCGGAACGGAGGCGGTAACTGAGACTACCCATGGTGAAGTTATTGCGTCTGTTGACGCGAGCGCCGATTACGGTACTGCTAGAAGGGCAGAAAGAAATACGCCGATAACCGTAGAAGTTGATGCAGTCTTTCTAGCAAACGTACTGGCCGTATTAAACAGAGTGGCCCAAGAGCGGGCCGACTTCAGTTATGAGCGTTTCAATACGGACATTCATAGACTTAATTTGCCGTAGGTTCTTTCGTGCAAACTTGACACCCTCACGCTAACGTAGCAATATGAAAGACATGGCTCAGAATCTCATTATTGTGGCAAGGATCAACCCCCGCGGTGTGCGGTTCTGATAGGTATTAGAAAAGCAAGAACGGCCCCGCGAAAACCGGGGTCGTTTTTATTATAAAAGGAATTTATCATGAACAGGTTTGAAGGTTTCACTGCAGAGGAACAACGTCGCATAAGGACTATATCGACACATGATGATTTATGGCAGTACTGGGATGAGCGCCAACCGCACATTGTCGGTATGCTGCTAGAAAAAGATTGGGCCGAACCAAAACGTCCAGACATACTAGCCAGCATAATTACCATAGAGCCGGTACCCGGCCCGCAAGAAGCGCTTGCAAACACTAATGAAGTTGCTGCCTCATGACCACATACGGACCATACAGCCCAGTATTTAAAGCCGGAAATCTTTATTTCATCTCCGGGCAAATTGGTATTAACCCAGAGACGATGGTGGCCGATAGCGGCATAATTGGCCAGACCAAGCAGGCATTAGAAAATCTTAAACGACTTCTGTCGGAAAATAATCTTGATATAAAAAACACTGCCAAGACCACGGTTTATCTGAAGAATATGACTGATTTTACCGCTATGAACGAAGTCTACGTGACCTGTTTTCAGGAGCCCCGGCCAGCTAGGACTTGCGTAGAGGTGTCCAAACTACCGATTCTAGCCGATAACGAATTGCTCATAGAGATCGAAGCTGTAGTGTATCAATCATGAAGGAGTTACTAGAACAAATACTGCTAGCCCGAGTATACGATGTAGCAATTGAGTCGCCGCTTAGCCATGCCAATAAACTAAGCACAAGGCTCGGCAATAACATCTATTTAAAACGCGAGGACCTGCAACCCGTACATTCTTTCAAACTGCGCGGTGCATACAATAAAATTGCTCATTTGACTACAGCGGAAAGAAAAAGAGGAGTCATCGCCGCCAGTGCCGGCAACCATGCTCAAGGCGTAGCCTTGGCCGCTCAGAAACTTGGCATTACCGCAACCATCATCATGCCCCAGACTACGCCGGCCATAAAGATTGAGGCTGTTCGAAGCTACGATGCCAAGATAATACTATACGGCGACAGCTACACTGATGCCTACAACTATTGCATGAAGCTGGTAAAAAAGTCAGGTAGGGTCTTTGTGCATCCTTTTGACGATCCTTTAGTGATAGCAGGCCAAGGTACGATCGGGCGCGAAATTTTAGAACAGCTGCCGGATGTAACACACGTGTTTATACCCGTCGGTGGTGGCGGGTTGTTATCCGGAATTGCCGCGTACTTAAAACAGCTTCGTCCACAGGTACGCATTATCGGCGTAGAGCCTGACGATAGTAACGCTATGCAGGCTTCACTTAAAGCTGGCAAACGTGTCGTACTTTCACATGTAGGAATCTTTGCCGACGGCGTAGCCGTAAAACAGGTCGGCACCAATACTTTCGGCCTGACAAAACAGTATGCCGACGATATTGTTACCGTAAGTACGGATCAGCTTTGTGCAGCTATAAAAGCAATATTTGAAGACACGAGAAGCGTAGTGGAGCCGGCCGGCGCACTCGCAGTAGCTGGTGCCGAAGCATACATAAAACAGCACCTGCTTAAAGGCAAGAACGTAGCCGCTATTTGTTCGGGGGCTAACATGACATTTGAACGTTTGCAATTTGTTGCTGAACGAACCCTCTTAGGAAGCGGTCAAGAAGCTCTCTTCGCAATAAACTTACCGGAAAGGCCAGGCGCACTAAAGGAGTTTTGTGAAGCCGTCATTAATGGCCACAGCATAACAGAATTCAGTTACCGTTTACACGACCGTGCCTTAGCCCATATTCTGGTCGGTATAACAATTAAAGACGAGAATGACAAGTCACGATTCATGAAAAAAATGAGTGAACACCAGTTCGAATTCAAAGATTTGAGCGGAGATGATCTTGTTAAGGAGCACATTCGGTATATGGTGGGAGGCAAGAGTTCTCAAACAAATAATGAGCATTTGTATGAAATTAACTTTCCGGAAAGGCCCGGCGCACTATACGATTTCCTTAAAACAATACACAATAATTGGAACATTTCTCTTTTTCATTACCGCGGCCAAGGCGGCGATATTGGCCAAGTTCTAATTGGTTTCGAGGCTAAAGACACCGTCAAGCTAGAACATGCTCTAAGTAAAACGGCTTACGAATTTAAGCCTATAAAATCCACAGCAGCTAACTTATTCCTCACTTAGAGCTCACTTAACAAGGGTTGACCTTAACACTAAAAGAAGTTAAAATAGTACACAGTTACCAAAGACAGCGACGGCCCAATTTGGCTTGATAATGTCGCCGAGGTGCAACGAACTTTTAACTGTTCTGATGCATGCTTAAAGACCTTTGGTATACCCAAGGTCTTTTTTGGTACCTAACCGTTAGCTATTTAGGTCGAAAGCTAACGCCAATCCATAAATAGGAATAAAATTATGGCTTTAACTAAGGATAAGAAAAATGCAGTCATCAAAGAGGTGAGCGATTTGCTCGGAGCCTCTAAGTTAACAGTGGTTGCTGCATACAAAGACACGCCGGTCAAGGCCCTGCAAACGCTCCGACGTACTGGGCGAGATAGCGGCACTACGGTCAAAGTAGTGAAAAACCGACTAGTTATCAAGGCCCTTCAGAGCAGCGATAATCTCAAGAGTGTTGACACAAGCGCCCTTACGGGGATGCTTTTATACGCTTTTAATGCAGATGATGAGGCGGCCCCGGCTCAAACGTTGGCAAGTTTTGCCAAAACCCAGCCTACTGTCGAGTTTGTTGGCGCGATTACTGCCGATGGCAGTTTCATGAGCGCCGAGGATGTCAAAGCCCTAGCCAGCTTGCCAAGCAAAGAACAGCTTCGCAGTATGTTGGTCGGCACTCTGGCTGCGCCACTTAGTGGATTTGTAAACGTTATGGCCGGCAATGTAAGAGGCGTTCTAAACGTGCTTAATGCCCGTGCAGAAGCGCTTGATCAATAATTTAACAATTTACCATTTGTCATTTACTAAACTATTTGCCAGTTATCATTAGTTAGATTCTAGCAATGAGAAATGAAAAATATTTGAGAAGTTGGTAAATGAAAAATGAACAATATTTCTAAGGAGAATAATTATGGCAGATGAAGACAAGAAGGTAGAAGTACCTAAAGAATTTGAGAAGTTGGTAAATGAGCTAGACAAGCTGTCTGCTCTTGAAATCAGTAAATTTGTAAAGTTCCTGGAAGAATACTGGGGCGTAAGTGCCGCTGCACCTGCTGTAGCAGTTGCTGCTCCAGCTGCTGGTGGCGATGCTGCTCCAGCCGAAGAAGCTAAGAGTGAATACGATGTCGTTTTGAAGGATGCCGGCGCTCAAAAAGTCGCTGTCATTAAAGCAGTTAAGGATCTTACCGGTCTAGGACTCGGTGAAGCCAAGGCAATTGTTGACGGCGCACCTAAGACAGTGCTTGAAAAGGCAAAGAAAGAGGACGCCGAAAATGCCAAAAAGACACTTGAAGAAGCTGGTGCAACTGTCGAGTTGTCATAGTAAACAAACTAACTTCTGACTCTAAAACCACCCCTCAAAAGGTGGTTTTAATTTTACTTTAAGACTACCCATTAGGGGCAATTATCCACAGGTTATACTTGCGTTTTTGACTTGACATAGTAAAACATGGTAGTTTTAGGAGGAAGTGTGTCTAAACAAACACTTATGAGCATGAGAGGCTAGAGAAATGGCAGACGTACCGGATAAGCAGATAAAGCGCCTGAAAGCCCTAATCCAGGAAGCTGAGACAAGTCTGGCGGCGGCTAAAGAGTTGCTGGTTAGTCTTGTGGGCGAAGAGCCTGTAGTTAGCAAGGCATTGGCAGAAGAGCCGCTAGGCAAGGTTATTGAAGGTGTCTTTGACGGCCAAAACATGGTCGGTTCAGATGGCAAAACTTACCCAGTACCAGCAAACTACGCTAGCAAATCCAAGCTCGTACAAGGTGATATCCTAAAGCTGACCATCGCCGACGATGGAGCGTTTATGTACAAACAAATCGGCCCTATCCCTAGAAAACAAGTAGTAGGAGTACTGACTCAAGAAAACGGGCATTATTACGTTGAAGTAAACAAAAAGAAATACCGAGTATTACTGGCAAGTGTTACCTACTTTAAAGCTAAGCCAGGCGATCAAGTTAGCGTAAACGTACCCGAAGACGACTCTAATGCCGAATGGGCCGCACTAGAAGCAGCTTTGTAGCAACAACATCCTAGCCTGTGATACTGTTTAAGCAGTGACAATACGAACAGAAGACATCCTAACCCCCGCCAACGCCATAACCCTTTTGGGCCTTGGATTGACTATTGTTGGGGCGGCGCGTTTAGATACTGGCCTAGGCTTCTTACTGGTAGTCATTGGTAAATTGCTTGATATAGCAGACGGCCAGGTAGCTAGACGAACTCATACCAGTCGCTTTGGAACGGTAATGGACACCACTGCAGATAAAATTACCAGTCTGGTTCTTTTGCTAAGCGCTTACCATTTCAATCTTGTACCTGTAGCATTTTTATTGTTTGTTTTTTGGCAGCACCTAACCGTGGCCGCAATAACTGTTTATGCCACGTTAAGCGGGGTAGCCTTGCGCGTTACGGCTGTAGGCAGGCAAAATATGTTCTTGAATTCACTGGCCCTGTTCTTGCTTATTGCCACAAACTTCGTAGGAGGATTATTGCAAGATTTAAGCTTTGGCCTAGGAGCTATTCTGGTTGGCGTATCAATCGTTTACGGTATTAGCACAATTCTAAGCTATACTCATCAAGCATTTGCTCCCTAAATTCATATTGCCAGTAAATACAACAAGCCGATTCGTACAATTTGCGTATAATAAGACTATTATGGGCGTCGCTTTATATCGCAAGTACCGTTCGAAGTCTCTTGATGAAATAGTAGGCCAAGAGCATATTACGAACACCTTATTGAACGGGCTCAAGGAGGGCACTACAAGCCATGCTTACCTCTTTACGGGACCACGTGGAGTAGGCAAGACCAGTGTCGCGCGTATTTTGGCGCATCTCGTAAACGGCCTAGAGTACAAGGACGAATCAACCCATCTGGATATTGTAGAAATTGATGCGGCGAGCAACCGCCGAATCGATGAAATACGTGAGCTGCGTGAGAGAGTTCATGCCGCACCAGCCAGTGCGAAGTACAAGGTCTACATAATTGACGAGGTGCACATGCTAACACGCGAAGCTTTTAATGCTTTGCTTAAGACACTTGAGGAACCACCCGAACACGTTATCTTTATTCTCGCCACAACTGAGGCTCATAAACTGCCCGATACTATAATCAGCCGCACCCAGCGTTTCAATTTCAAGCCCATAGACAAGGCACAGGCCGTTAAACATTTGCAGTTAATCGCTAAGGCCGAGAAAATCAACATTGATGACGAGGCCCTAAATATCATCGCAGATCACGGTGACGGTTCTTTTCGTGACAGCATCAGCCTGCTGGACCAGGTACGAGGCTTGGGAGCGCAGATTACCGCCAAAGACGTACAGACATTGCTAGGAATTCCGCCGTTAGCGCTGACCAAGGAACTCTATGAGGCCCTAAAGAGAAACGATAAACGAAAAGTACTCAAACACCTTACTAGACTGGTGGAGCAGGGGTTTTTGGCTCACCAGATCGCAAAACAGTTAGCTCATATTATTAAAAGTGAACTTATAGACAATACCTCTGCGCTTGATCCGGCAGTTTGTTCCATATTGCTACGGCAGCTGCTGGATGTTCCTGCTTCGCACGACCCCGACAGCATGCTTGAAATAATTTTGCTTACAGCACCGATTACACAATCAGTTAAAGGTGTTAAACGCGACATTCATGAAGATAGTATAACTACTTCGGAGCCGTCGGCTAGAGCTGGCCAAAAAACAGTAGAGGACAAGTCCGATCAATCGCCGTCTGAGCCATTCCCCAAGAAGCAAACGGCAGCAACTGTTACGATTATAAATGAGTCCATATGGCAGGAAGCCCTGCTGGCGCTGCGGCAAAAGCATAATACACTCTATACAATCGCACGGATGGCTACCCCGAGATATGAAGCCGATGGATTAGTTTTGGTGTTCGGCTTCCCATTTCATCAAAAACGAATGAACGAAACAAAGAATAAACAAATTCTTACTGATATCGTAAATAGCGTACTTGGTGCTCCGGTAACCATCACTTGCGAGGTTGATGTTGATCAAAAGAAAAAAGCACCTAAGGTTGCAAAGACACCGGCAAAGACGCCATTAATAAACCATCTTGATACCATTAGCAATATCTTCGGGGGAGGCGAAGTGCTAGAATCCTAATAATGGAACCGCAGGTGAAAACTTTACCACCGCAAAATACTGAAGCTGAAGCCAGTTTACTTGGCGCCATTCTGCTTGATGTTGACGCTATTGTAAAAGTTGCCGACAAAATTAGCGCCGATGATTTTTACGATGAGCGGCATGCCCGTATATACGAGGCAATGCGCGCTCTTTACGATAAGCATAGCCCGATTGACGTGTTAACACTTGCTGACCAGCTTAAGGCTTCCGGATTTTTAGACCTGGTAGGAGGGGCATCTTACCTAACTGAGCTAACTAATTTCGTGCCAACCGCCGCTCACAGCGAACAATACGCCAGTATTGTTGCCCAGAAAGCTATGCGCCGGCGACTCATTAAAGCTTCCCAGGAAATGACGAATCTTGGTTACGATGAAGCCAAAGGCCTACAGGAGTTAATTGAAGAAGCCGAGGTAAAACTCTTTGAAGTAAGCCAGCGGCATGTCAAACAGGACGTGACAAGCCTGGAGACCATATTGGGAGAAAGCTTTGACAGGCTTGACGAGCTACACAAAGATAAAGGCAAGATAAGAGGCGTACCGACCGGTTTCAAGGATCTGGACAATATTCTGGCCGGGCTCCAGCGCTCCGATCTTTTTATTTTGGCGGCGCGCCCCTCAATGGGGAAAACGGCGCTCGCATTAAACCTCGCGCATAATGTTGCGGTTAAGGCTAATCTTCCCGTACTTCTTTTCAGCCTGGAAATGAGCAAAGAGCAGCTTGTAGACCGAATGCTGGCAATGGAGTCTGGCGTGGACGCTTGGGCTCTGCGTACAGGCAATCTGACCGATGCTGACTTTGAGAAAATCGGTCATGCCATGGGAACTCTTTCCGAAGCACAGATATTTATTGATGATAGCCCGTCCATCACCGTAAGTGATCTGCGCACTAAAGCCCGCAGAGAGGCGCATCAGCGAGAGCTTGGTTTAGTTATAGTTGACTATCTTCAGTTAATGAGTGGTGGTTCCAGATACTCGGGTGAAGGCAATCGGGTCCAAGAAATTTCGGAAATTTCGCGAGGCTTAAAAGGTATTGCTCGAGAACTTAATGTACCCATACTTGCACTAAGCCAGCTGAGCCGGTCAGTAGAGAGCCGCAACCCGCAAATTCCACAACTGGCTGACTTGCGTGAATCGGGGTCCATAGAGCAAGACGCCGACGTAGTAGCATTCATTTATAGAGAAGATTATTATAATCCTGAAACGGACCGCAGAAATATAACTGACATTTTCATCAAAAAGCATCGCAATGGCCCTACCGGGGCCGCCGAATTATACTTTGATAGGGAAAAGCAGCGCTTCCGTAACCTCGACACAAAACACCAGACTCCTTTTGAATCCTAAAGCAAGTTGGCATGTCCTTACTTTAGTCAAATGTAGTGTGTATACTGAAGGGTAACCCTTATGAATAGAGACCGCTTCATGCTCCCGTTGGCCGATATCTGGCGTCCACTACTTCTTGCTATTGCAGGCCTTTCCATTTTGTTGGGGTTATTGTCATATCGCTTGGGCACTCTTACCCCGGGGCTGGCCGGACCTGAAGTTTCGCATAGCGTTTCAGCAAGCTCAATAAGCAACATCCTGGACAATCCCTTGCACCTTCACCAGAAGCTAGGACAGCTGGCACTACAAAAGACGGGCAATAACCATGCGGCTGCCATGAGGCTGCCCAGTATAGCGGTTGCCGTGCTGGTAGTAATTTCCATGTACGCAATGCTTCGTTTTTGGTACACAAGGCGCGTCGCTTTTCTGGGTACGCTCATGGTAGGTAGTTCAAGTTGGTTCTTACATATAGCGCGTCTTGGAACACCCGATATTAATTTTACTCTACCATTCGTTTTGGCCATTGGCGGTGTCTGGATATACAAAAGGCAGCTAAATATATTTGCAAGCACTTTCTTGGTACTCGTAGCCGTTACGCTTCTGTACACTCCAGGACTTGTCTGGCTTTTCTTGCCGGCTTTAGTATGGCAACGGCGCACGGTTAACAGAATGTTGCAGCGCATGCCCGCCTGGTGGCAAGCCATATTTGTACTGCTCCTAATTATAGGTATAGCGCCGCTTTTGTGGGCATTTTCTCGTGATACCGGTTTAATACTTACCTGGCTCGGGTTGCCGGGCGAGTGGCCACAAAGTATCGGTGTTTATTTAAAGAACCTGATTAACGTCCCAGCTCAACTTTTTATCCGTGGGTCAGGAGATCCGCTTTACGGCATTGGCCGCCTCCCATTACTTGATGTGTTTACGAGCGTTATGGTCGTTTTGGGTATTTTTGCGTCGTTTTTCCGGTTAAGGCTGGATCGCACCAAACTAATCATGGGCAGCGGTATTATAGGTCTTTTGTTAATCGGTTTGGACGGACCGGTCAGTATCAGCTTTTTGTTGCCGCACGTATACATACTGGCCATAAGCGGCGTTGCTCTCATGCTCCAACAATGGTTTACGGTATTTCCGCGTAATCCTGTTGCCAGATGGACAGGTATTATAATTGTGACAG
>CBKXXB010000009.1:0-31232 GCA_966685145.1 uncultured bacterium
ACACCACACCGTTCGTTATTGATCAGAGCGGGAATGTGGGGATAGGGACGGGGACTGCCGCTGGCTTTAAGTTGGATGTTAACGGCGCTGCTCAAGTTTCTAATACTGATTTCCAAACGGGCTTAGTGTTACAGAATACCACTGCTGGCAGCACTTTATCGCCCAATCTGGTCTTCCGCGATAATCAAGCAACGCCCCAGCGACTCTTCCTGCGTAAGGTTGGCACACAGTTGGCACTTTATGACAACAGCGGGACTAATTCCGATATCCGCTTTGGCACTGATGGTAGCGATACTTATTTCAGTGATAGCAATGTCGGTATTGGCACAACCGCTCCTCAAGGGATTCTTGATGTACAGAGCGATAGTGCCACTGCGTTCTTGCAACCCAATAATGTAAGTGTTGACGGTCAACTTAAGAATTCACCAACCCTGCGTCTGCGCGGCAAATATGATTCCGATACTTCTGCCGGTATTACATCGGCTAACGCCAACTTTGACCTTCAGAATATCATGACCGCTGGTGGTGCAAGTCCAGCCGGACGCTTAGCTGTTCGGTTCAATGCCGGTGTAGCTACTGAAGTTCTATCAATTCTCAGCTCGGGCAACGTCGGTATCGGCACTACTAGCCCTCAAGGCTTGCTTGATGTAGCCACCGGCAACGGCGTGGCGCTGTTACTTGGAGCCGACGTTAACGCAACGACACGTACAGATCTTACTCGAAAATATGCTCGCCAAGGTCTTATCCACTATAACAACGCGGAAGAGGCCGTGGCGTTACTTGTTGGTGACTCTGACGGAACCAACAATACAATCAACATTGGTGGTGGTACCTCAACTCTTAACTCAGCTACAATTCTTAAATTCTTTACAGGCGCTAACCACACGACCCTTACCGGAACGGAAAGGATGAGAATCACTGCCGACGGTAATGTCGGTATAGGCACCACCAACCCTACGGCAGCCAAACTTCAAGTAGTATCAAGCGGAACGACGGGCATCCAATTGACAAGCGAGGCAGCGGCTACCCCGACTTCACTTGGTATTGGCCGTACTGCTCTGGATGGTTTGCTCGGTGTCGCTGGCGTTGCTGCTGATTATTCTAACGCCTCAACGCAAGGTGACATCATATTAAGGGCGGCTACCGAAGATTTAATACTTGCAGCTCGCAATGCTACCGGCGCAATCCGATTTACTACCGGCGCAACCGATACGGCTAAGCTGACCGTTACTAACGCAGGCGATATTGGAGCCGGTATAGCTTCTCCCGACGGGCGCTTCCACATACAAGGCACTATTGATAACGAGGTATTAATAGTTCAGGGTAACAGTACTCAAACTACCAACATCTTCGAGATAAAGAACAGCGGCGGCACCGTCCTGGCTGCCGTAACCGGCAGTGGCGTTCTGAAAGTAGGGACTACCGGCAACCCGGATCTGGCCAGCGCCAAACTACTTGTGACTGAGGCCCAGGTTAATACGACCTTCCGAATCGGCGGCGGTACCGATTACGTTCAGAACAATGGTAGCAACCAGCTGCGTTACTTCGGTGCTGCACGCAACACTAAGTCCGTAACGCTACTGCCTGAATACGCTGGCGCTACACTCACGGGCGACGGCACTAACAACATCGGTACCATGACTTCTGACTTCTGTAGCGGCACATCGCGGCTTAACGTCAATACGACCATCTGTGCCGCTACTGACGAGCACAACTACTACTCCTGGACTGCTCAGGCTACCAATGACTATGACGTCTATGTACGTTACCAACTGCCAAGTGACTTTGACGGATGGTCCAGTAATAGCAGCATCCAAATGTGGGGCTGGCGCAGTACTTCCAACGAATCAGTTCAGCTATCAGTCTTTAATTCGGCCGGTGTGCAGTGTGGCACCACGACGACTATCAACAGCTCAAACACTACCTGGCAACTGACTCCGTTAAGCGGTAGCGAAACTACCGATAGTGCATGTAATACCACCAACATGGCACCTGGCAGCACCATTTTGATTCGTATCCGCCTGACAGTAGGCAGCAATAACAACTTCGCGCGCGCTGGCGCCATAACGTTTGATTACTTGAGTAAGTTCTAGGAATGATGATATGACACGACTACTAACACCACCACCAGTCATAAGAAAGATCAGACCGAATACGGATATTTTGGTGCAGCCTCATGCCCTGGAGGCCATCAAGCAAACGCATCCAAAACCTCAGGGCCATCACAAGCGCCGTATTAATTATGCCAAGAAAATCACTAATGATCCGTTCATATTCACGGTATAGGAGGGTACAATGTATATATATAAGAAGCGCGGAGAAACCAAAACTATGAAAACCCGGATAGTCGTCACCAAGCTACTGTGGCTTTGGAGTGGCCGGGTAATGACGCAGGCGGGCAAGCTACTGGTCGTAATTGTTTATGCTCTAACAGCGACCATACCGAACCTCATAGGAGTTGAACGGGTGGAAGCAGCTTGGTCTACGGTAGAGCAGGCAGGCTTCCGATTTATCGGTAACTTTGATGCCCAGGACCCAAGGAACATCGTTTCGAATCATTCGGCCAACGATGACCGGCTGATAGAGTCGGTGATTGATCCAATAAACGGGTTCATGTACGCAGCCGGCCATAGTACTACTTGGATAATAGAGAAGCGGCGTTTACGCGACGGTGCGCTGGAAACAAGCTTCGGCACAAACGGTATACTGACTGTATCTATTACTGGCAGCACGCTTGCCACGGTTGGGGGCTTGGCGCTTAACTTACAAGAGGGTGCATTATATATTTCCGGTGATGATAACTCGCCGGGGGCTGCTAATGCCCAGTGGCGGATAGAAAAACGCAACATGGATACGGGAGCACTTATAAGCGGTTTCGGTACAGGAGGAGTAGTAACAACCAATCCTACCGCAGGGAATGATTCTGTTAATGAAATTATTATAGATAACATTACGGGTCACTTGATAGCCGGAGGTTATGATTCTTCGAGTGGTAATGGCTGGTGGATTGAAAAGCGCACCTTAAGCACGGGAGCGCTAGATACAGGTTTTGGTACCAACGGCATAATTACATACAACCCGAGCGGTCGGCCTGAAATGGTCAGTGCTATGGCGGTTGATGAGGGCGGCGGGTATTTCTATGTAACCGGCGTAGATGACGGTTCAGGAAATACAAGATGGCGTGTAGAGAAGCGCAGAATAAACACCGGGGCTCTCTGTACTGCGGCTGAATGCGGCACAGTATTTGGTACGGGCGGTATATACACCGATAATCCTACCAACGGCTCTGATCAGCCACTGACCATACAAGTGGATATTGCTGGCAACGCGCTGTACTTTGCAGGTTATGATAACGGACCGGGCGGTGGAGGCAGCAGCCGAAGATGGCGCATTGTTAAGGTAGACGCCCTTACTGGCACTCATATTACCGCCTTTGGTACTAACGGAGTAATTTCGTCTGATCCGAGTTCCGGCCTTGATGAAGCCTATCAAGCTGCCTTGGACGGTAAGGGCGGGTACCTCTATATAATTGGTACGGACAGGACATCGTCAGATTTGAGATGGCGCATCGAGAAACGCAACCGTGGTGATGGTAGCCTGGTGACTACGTGGGGCGCTAGCGGTGCTATAATCATAAACCCTAGTGCTAATTCTGACGAGCCCCAAGGTGTAATGATAGACATCGAGCGCAGCGTATTGATTGCTGTCGGTGAGGATCGGAGTCTAGGTACCTCTAACTCCCAATGGCGGTATGAGCTATTTCAGCTGGACACCGGTGACAGGTGGCTTGCGGCCCAGGATGTTATATCTATAGCCAGTACGAAAGTGAGCTTCCGATTAAGAATGCTGCTACATGTAAGCGCTAACGATCTTATAGTCTCGGATGCTCGTGAGTTCAAGCTTCAGTACGCCTTTAAGGTAGGTACTTGTGATACTGGCTTCGTGGGCGAGCAGTGGGCAGATATCTCTACTGGCACCGGTGACATAAGATTCCATGACAACCCGACAACTACTGACGGCCAAAGCATGCTGGCAGTGACAGGAGATCCGGTACATTCGGGGCATACTACCGTTCTGCAGTCTATAGAAGAGTCCAATAACTTTACGGCTGGCACCAATGTACCAATAGGGCAAGACGGGATGTGGGATTTCGTAATTAGAGACGCAGAAGCGTTTGGAGCCTACTGTTTCCGCGTGGTTAATAGCGACGGTAGCTTATTGGATAGCTACAGCGTGATTCCTGAAATAAGTTTTTGTAAGGATGACCCCAGGGCCGAGAACGTTATGCGGCACGGCACGTTTTTCTGTGAAGGCACCAAGCGGGCCTTCTTCTGGGCGCAGTAAACTCTTCCGAAATAACGCGGTAGGAAGCTTACTAAAATCGGGACTCCAGTTCGCGCAGCTTTTTCTCTAATGCTTTAATCTGAACGGTATTACGCCAATAGTAGTTGCGTGCATCCCACAGATTGCTCTTGTGGCGCTCGATAGTTTCATGAAGACTGTTCTTAAGTCTGCGCGCTTCATCATCAGTGCCTACCGGTATGGAGTTAATATTTTTAATTATCTCTTCTGTTTGTCCAAGTAGGGTGATTTGTTCCTTTATACCGGGGTCACTTACTCCCGGCACAGAAACTCTTTCCAGTTGTTGGATAGATGTATTGACAATACCCTGCACCGAATCCAGGAGGGATTTAACGGCTGGGTCCGATGAGCCATGCCATTTAACGGTGTCGATTAGTAAGTAATTATCTGTAGCCAAGGCTACTAGACGAGCATGCTCTAAAACTGCAAAAAGGTCATTGCAAAGCTGCTTTACTTCGCTAGCCGCATCCTTAAGGCTATCCTTGACTGACTCCTTCTGCAGATTGTCGTATCTATTCATCATTTCCTGGCAAGCCCCAGATATTTCACCTATGAGTATATTGTACGACCTAATATTTAGTGCCATTTCCTGTCTGCTGTTCAATAAAACTTCTAGTTGATTGATCCCCAGGACGAGGTCGTTTAAATTTGTCTTGTATATTTCCTGATTAGTAGGAGGTTTTGTATGCGCGCGACGCTCGTCCTTACTAGGTAAGACAATAATAAAGATAACGCCAACGACAACAGCTGTTAAGATGCCGATAAAAAGCCACCATTTACGGTTGAGTCGGTGTGGAGATAGGCGCATACGCAACATTGTAGCAGACAGAAATGCTGCATGTATTACTAGTATTATAAAGCTAGTACCACAGTACTATATTATGATACGAAGCCTTGGTAGAGTTATCCACACACAGGGGTCGATCACTTTACAAACAGCCACAGTAAAGCTTACACTAGTAATGATCTGATAGAACAAAGATCAAAACCAAAATAAAAACAAAAATCAGGTAATACCCGTGATCCGAGCAATAGCTCGCATTTTACGACATAGGTTGTCCGCCAGCGGCATCGCCTATAGCCTCAAGCGTTTGAGGTTATTGGCGGTATTGCTTGTTGTGCTTATGGGCGGGTTTGTTTATACGCGCGCGTATATACCTGCGCGCGTATTGGCAGCTACCTCAAGCACACTTAACTTCCAGGCCCGGTTGATGAGCAACACCGGAACGTTAGTGCCCGACGGTAGTTATTCGATTCAGTTTAAACTTTATACAGCGGCAAGCGGTGGTACAAACGAATGGACTGAAACCCAACCCACAGTCACAGTTAGGAATGGTTATTTGAGTGTACAGCTTGGCAGTGTTACGTCTTTTAGCGGAATAGACTGGTCGCAAGAAAAATGGCTGACCATGAACGTTAGCGGTGATGGCGAGATGAACCCGCGCATTAAATTAACCGCTACACCGTACTCTTTCCGAGCAGGCCAGGCCGATACGCTGACCAATGGCAGCGGTACGCTCACTGCTGATGATCTTCTGCAAAAAGCACCTCTGGTAATCCAGTCTGTGAATGCGAACGTCGCAGGACTTCGTTTCAATCAAACCGGAACCGGTGGATTACTGCAGCTGCAGGGAGATGGAGCAGATATCTTTACAGTATCCAAGGCAGGCAATGCAGTATTGGCGGGGACACTCGATATTAACGGCTCATCACTTGATATTGGTTCGGCATCGTTGGCGGGGGGCTTGATTCTGAATGACGGTTCAAGCAACACCGGCACCTTACAAACTTCTTCACTGGCTGGTAATCAAGTTTACACACTTCCTGATGCTTCCGGTGTTGTTTGTCTTGATACGGGTAACTGTCTTGGAGGATCTAGTGGTGGGGCAAATACAGCATTGTCAAACCTTGTTTCAACCTCAATCAATCAGTCGCTGATCGCAAATGTCACTAATAGTCTTGACCTTGGCTCATCAGGTGTTACTTGGCGAAATGGCTACTTTGGCACAGGAATTCAGGCTCCACAGGTTACAAGTACCGGAATATTAACATTGACGAGCGGCGGGTCAGGTGCACTAATACTAGATTCCGCTTCGAATACGCTGGTGTTTAATGACGATACATGGCAACGATCAAGTTCAAGTCTTACTCTAGATATCAATAATGCTGGTCTCTCTACATTCAGTATCGTCAACAATAACGGCTCGAACGTTGCTAATCTGGATGTTGAGGGTGCGATTGTTGCAGGCAGCGGCAACGCATTTTCTGTAAACAGTAGCGGAGACGTTACCTCTGTATTCACGGCACTGAACGGTACCTCGACTGCCAACGGCAGTGCGGTTCTAGCCTCTACTAGTTTAACCCTAAATGATGCCAGCAATTTTGACGTTGGCAATTATGTGCAAATTAACAGTGCAAACTGTGGCGGTACGGGTATAAATCCATGTTATTCCAAAATTACAGCTAAGTCTACGAACACCCTGACCATAACTCCGGCGCTGACCTGGGCGAGTGGTTCTACCGTTAACGAGTATCATGTGCCGGAAATCGGCGGCACTAACACTACGTCAGCGCTTGCTAACCGGTACGGACGTGGTTACTTTATTGCTGGGGTAGCAACGGGAAATGGCACAACTTATTATGAAGACGGCGCTATCAATTCATCGCTTGGCACATTCAACTTGCTTAGTAGCGGGGTTACGACCCTAAATGTTGGTAGTGCCGGCACCACTGTGTCAGTACTGGGTAACTTTCAAACAGCTGCTTCGCAAACCATAACAGCTGGGGGCGGCTTAACTGTTGCGAGCGGTGGTGCGAGTATTAGTGGAGGCCTGAACAATAATTCCGGCGGCATCACTAACGCTGGGAGCATAGCTGGGGCCACTACGCTATCTCTGTCAGGCGCGATTACTGGTGCTACAACCGTCAACACAATTAACGGCCTCATTATTAACAGTGGTGCACTGAGCGGAATAACCGGCATAACCTTTACGAGCGGAGGGCTCAACCTTAATAGTGGAGGCATAACTAATTCGGGCTCTATTACAGGCGTGGGCACCAACGTTACGGCTACTGCCGGATTAACGATAGCTTCAGGAGGTTCATCCGCCTTGACCCTGGACAGTGCGTCCAATACTTTGCTTATCGCTGCCAATGATACCAGTATGCAGAGAACGGCCGCCGGAAGTTACACCATTGATCTGAATGATGGAAGTGCTACGACGTTAGTGCTTAACAACTCAGGCGTAGGCGCAGCCAACTTAAATCTCCAAGACGGTACCTTGCAGGTAGCCGGCACAACTGTTTTGACCAATGGCCGAGCCCTACAGAACCTGACCGGTTTAAGCTCTGGCGGTCCCTTTACTTCGTCAGGTGGCACTGTTGAGATAAATGTTAACTCTAATTTTGCTACAAACATTAATACCGGTACCTCAACCGGCACAGTATCAATCGGTGGCGGCAGCATGCCGCTTGTTATAAACTCCACAAACTTTGACGTGTCGTCAGCGGGAGCGCTTAGCGGTATTACAACCATAGGTATGTCTGGGGCGATAACGGCTGCAACTGCAACTAACACCATCAACGGCCTCATAATCAACAGTGGCGCACTAAGCGGAGTTAGTGGCTACAGTCAAACAAGCGGAACCTTCACAATTAGCGGCTCTGGTGCGATCAATATTGGCGGCGGCAGTAATGCTTTAACGATCAATTCGACTAATTTCGATGTAAGCAGTGCTGGCGCACTAAGCGGTATAACCACCATAAGTGCTAGCGGAAATATCAATACTACGGGTGTCTATCAGCGAAATGGTGCTAGTGGAATCGTCCTGGATTGTAATAATGGCCAGTACGTTAACCAGGCCGATATAAGCGGCGGTATAATAACTAGCGGTTCATGTGCGAGTATTGGTCTTTCCGACCAGAGACTAAAAAAGAACGTTGTTCCGTTGGACGACAATGTATTAGAAAAAATCCGATCTGTGAATACGGTAGGTTTTGATTTCAAATGTAATCAGCCGGAATATGCAAACAGTGGTATGGACTGTTTTAGTGGCCGTCAAACAGGTGTCATTGCACAAGAGATGGCAAACATTTTCCCAGACCTTGTGTATCAAGACGAAAACGGATATTACAATGTGAAGTATCAGGGCCTGAGTATCTATACCTTAAAGGCGGTTACCGAATTGGCGGCAGATGTTGAAGCTAGGGCTTATTCCAGTACGCAACAAGCCAAAGAAGTAAAAACCGGCGGTGTATTGCGTTTAAGTCAGGCTGGAGAGTTGCAGAATATTACCGGGCTAAGAATGGTCTCTGGCGGTGTATCGGTGATCGGAGGAATTGATAATAACGGGGGCGGAATAACTGAAGCCGGAGTGATCAGTGGGGCTACCACGGTCCATGCCGAGGCCCTGCTTCTTAATGCTAACGGAACAGACAATCTGCTCGAACTCAAGAAAGACAACAAAGGCGTATTTACCGTCTTTAATAGTGGAGCGCTAGAATTGAAACTTAGTGCCGACAAAGCATTTGCTGTTAAAGACAAGGATAGCAAGGACTACTTCAGCATTAATACAAATGGTGGCTTGGTGCAGATCGGTTCAGCGGCCGCTGATGAAAAAACTGTGCTCCTGGTGCTTGATAGTAAAGCGACAGAAGGCGACCCGGAAGGAGTAAATGGAGCCCAGTACTATAATGCCAAGACTAATAAGTTTCGTTGTTTCCAGGACGGCAAATGGCAAGATTGTCTGCCCGTAACTAATGCCGAATACGTCATAGTGCCTCAAGCTACCGCATGGCAACAACCGGTTGTTGAACAGGAATTTCCCGGCTCACCTCGTGTGTGGGTAGATATGACAAGAGCTCGGAACTTTAGAGTTATGATGCAACTTAAAACAGGGGGGGCGTCGGCTGCTTCCTGTTTCTTGCAATATGCGACTTCTGACAACGGGCCATGGAAGAATCTGGCACAACCGGGTGGCTACATGGATATTAACTCAGCAGGCAGTCTGAAGTCCGAGTGGTCCGCCATTACGCCTGAAGCTCGCAGCGAAATCCTCGTAAGGCTCATGTGCCGCGGCGGTAACTTTGACGGCAATAATGCAACAACTGCGGCCAAGCCTGAATTCGGAAGTATTCGTTTGCAGATTCGTTAGAACCAACCGCCTACATTTACTGCAGGAGATTTTAATGCTAGTCTAAATCATAACGACTAGAGGGTAATACTAAAAAATGAGCCATGTAATTGCGGTGATAAACCAAAAGGGCGGCGTGGGCAAAACAACTACTACGGTCAATGTCGCCGCGTATTTGGCAAAAGCCGGGCGTAGCGTCCTAATAGTGGACGCCGATCCTCAGGGCAATGCTACCAGCGGCCTGCATATCAATAAGCATGAACTGGAACGTACCCTGTACGATGTTTTGTTCGGGCGCGCCATAATAGCCGACGTAATACAGCCGACCAACATCAGCAGGCTGCACATTTTACCCAGTAATGCAGAACTTGCTACTGCAGAAATTGAGATGGTCAATACGCCATCAAGGGAATCTTTACTAAAAAGCGGCCTGGCCGGTACGGCTGCTGATTACGTTCTTATTGATTGTCCGCCAGCCCTTGGCTTACTTACCATCAACGCATTGGTGGCTGCCGATAGCGTATTGATACCGGTACAAACCGAGTATTATGCCTTGGAAGGTCTCAGCCAGTTACTGTCGGTAATTCAGGAAGTAGGTAAAGCCTTAAATCCCGATATCAATCTACTGGGTGTAATACTTACCATGTATGATTCTCGAACAAGCCTATCAGCACAGGTGCAGCAGGAACTTGAAAAGCACTTTGGTGACAAAGTTTTCCGCACCTTGATACCTCGCAACGTAAGACTCGCAGAGGCGCCAAGCTACGGTCGCACAATTGTCGAGCACGACAAGTGGTCTAAAGGGGCTCGGGCATACAAACATGTAACTCAGGAGTTAATCCGACGTGTCGAAAAATAATCAATCACGAGGGCTGGGAAGAGGCTTCGGATCTTTAATCCCGAATGACCTAGATACTGCCAAACTACTTAACCAAGGCGAGCGAATACAAAATTTACTCATAAGCCAAGTACGCCCTAATCAGGATCAGCCAAGAACTGAGTTTGATGAAGCATCACTGGAAGAGCTAGCTGCTTCAATTAAGAGGTACGGTATTATACAACCAATAATCGTAAGCCCAATTGAACACAATAAGTATACAGTTATAGCAGGGGAACGGCGCTGGCGTGCGGCACAACGGGCTGGTCTTGAGCGCCTGCCCGCAATTGTCAGGACTGCCGCAGCGCTTGAGCAACTTGAATTGGCGTTGATCGAAAACGTGCAAAGGGTAGACCTATCACCACTTGAGCAGGCGATTTCTATAGAGCGGCTGCACCAGCAATTTAATATGACTTATGTAGACATAGCGAAAAGGCTCGGTAAAGCCCCGGCGACAGTTAACAATATTGTACGACTACTACAATTGCCGGAAAAGGCACGTGAAGCATTGAGAACAGGAAATATTACAGAAGGTCATGCTCGCGCCATACTTGCCCTAAAAACCTACCCCGCCAAACAAGAAGAATTACTGGGCAATATAGTTAGTAAGGGTTGGTCGGTCCGGCAAGCCGAGCAGTTTGTTATAGCTTCAAAGAAACCAAGTGATAAAGCCGGAAACGCGGTTCGGTCGCACATGGCTATCACTACGCCGGCTACCAAACGTCTCGCAAAGAAACTAGGCACGGATGTCACACTACGCCGGACAGCAAAAGGCGGAAAACTCGAAATAAGCTTTAAAAACGATGACGAACTGAACAGGCTTATAAACTCATTGAACTCAGACTAAAAACGTTCGAACTTACTAAAAGGATAAATGCGAAGAACTAAGCTACCGATAAGATCGTGAGTCGAGACAGTGCCGAACGAACGTGAATCATGAGAGTTGGTGCGATTATCTCCGCATACAAATATCTCTCCTGAAGGCACTGTTATGTCTACGTTGCCTGGAGTGGTGGTGGCTACATTACTGCTGTATTCGGGATTATTATCTGGGTTAAAGCCTTGCGGGAATTCGTCATTATATACGGTAACAGTTCCATCCTTGATTACTACCCTTTCGCCGGGCAGAGCGATTACGCGCTTAATGAGCTGTCGTTCGCCCTCGTCAGTAGCACTTAAGGAATCCTGTTTCTCGAAGACGACTATTTCGCCCCTTTTTGGTATATAGTCGTTGCCAGTTAATCTTGCCCATGTTTTACCGGTCTTCAGAACGATCAATCGGTCACGGTTTTGCAGTGTGCGCTCCATGCTGGGGCCGTCTACTTCATAAGACTGAAACACGTAGGCTGTTAACAAGACCGCGATTAACGGAGCTGCGATCAGTATGAGCAGAGTCGAGATAACACTTTTCCAGCCCTCTCGCTTGGGACTTGCTGGCTTCAGCTCTGGCTGGTACCCATCACCTGGCTGATGTGCTATAGTAGGCTCTTGTTGCATATTCAGCCTCCAACTATAGCTTACTTTTTTCAGACATGCACTCAATTTACTAAGTAAGCCCGGTGGGCCAACAAGTTTTTATCTTACGCTATGGATGATTACAGACGATTTAGAAGAACAAATAAGACTGGCCCAAGTTCGGTTGATGGTTTCGTAAGGCGATCCCAGAACTCAGACGCGGCAGGCTTTCAATTTAAGCGGCACAGTTCATATCAGCCGTCAGGCAGTAAACAAGACGGCTTCAGTCGCACTGAACGATACTTCTCGGGTGATAACAACAGACAGGCCTTACGTTCAAGGCCGCAGGCACACAAGAGTGCCGACTCATTAGACAGACCTGTACCGACTTCGCATGCGAACACTCACAAGAACCGGTCCGGCCACAGATGGAGCAAAGTAGCCACGAAAACGTTCGCCGCCGTTTTTATAGTCACGGTTTTGATGGGTGGCTATCTTTTTGGTAAGGGGTACCTAAAAGCAAGGCAGATTTTTAAGGGCGGTGGAAGTGCTGTAGCGCTGCAGGAAAATGTCGACCCTACTAAACTTAATGGCGAGGGTGACGGACGTGTCAATATCTTGCTTCTGGGTACGGGCGGAGAAGAGCACGACAACGGCTCATTCCTGACCGATACCATAATTGTCGCTAGTATCGACCCAACCCAGAAAGAAGCGGCACTGCTTAGTATTCCCCGTGACTTTTACGTAAGGACAGACTACGGTTCCATGCGTATTAACGCGGTGTACAAGATAGCCCGTAACGCTTATAGGGATGAGAACTCGAATGATAAAGCCGGTGCCGAGAAGGCCGGTTTGCAGGCGATCGAGGGGGTGGTTGAAAAGACCATGGGAATACCGATACACTACCATGCCATGATCGATTTTGAAGGGTTCAAAAAAGCAATTGATACGGTGGGTGGCATTACTATAAACGTTCAGGATCCTGTATATGAGACCATGCGCATTGATGGCCGTAACTATGTTCTGGATGTAAAATCCGGCCGTGAACGATTTGACGGCTTCAGGGCGTTGGCGTTTGCGCGGTCCAGAAAGACAAGTCCCCGTGGCGACTTTGATAGGTCGGAGCGTCAGCGGCTAATGCTGATAGCCTTAAAAGACAAAGTACTTTCACTCGGGACTTTATCGAATCCCGTGAAGCTGAATCAGTTATTCAGTGACTTTGGTGACCATATGCGCACAAATCTATCTATTAATGAAGTTTTGCGCCTACACGAAATCGGCTCGTCGATAAGCGCTGACAAGGTCCAGTCAGTGAGTTTGATAGATGAGCCCAATGTACTGCTTAAAAGTGCCAACTATGGAGGATCAGTGCAAATTCCTGCAGCCGGCCTTAACAATTACAAAGAGATCCATAGCTTCGTGCGTAATAAACTAAAAGACGGATTCTTGCGCAACGAAGACGCCACGGTGGCTGTGCTCAACGGCACTAACGTTAGCGGCCTGGCCGCACGTACGGCACAAGAACTGAAGTCCTATGGGTATAACGTCAGTCAAATTGCAGACTCTCCAATTAAGAACCAGCAGAAGACGACAATAGTAGACATGCGTGACGGTAAAAAGAAATACACTAAAGCATACCTTGAGAAGCGATTCGGCGTGTCAACAGTACGCGATGTACCGGATAACCGTATCGTGCCGGGTGACGCTGACTTTGTTATAATATTGGGGCAAAATGAGCAAAATCGTCTCGAGAATTAAGCCCAAAAGTGGCTTCTCCCACTTTATTCATCTATTTTTTACTGTTCTAATACCCGTACTCGTATATGTATTTGTGCAGTGGAACTTTTTACCGCTTGCCTTAATCATTATTCTGCTCAGTAAGTGGCGCATGTTCGCCGTCCGGCCTCGCCACTGGTGGCCTAATATTCGGGCAAATGCGGTTGATATAACCGTTGGCATATCGACGCTCGTATTCATGCTGGAGAGTAATAGTGACGCCATGCAAGTGGTGTGGGCAGGCTTATATGGATTATGGCTGCTTCTGCTCAAGCCGCGATCGGGCACACTTATGGTCGCATTGCAGGCTATTGTAGCCCAAGTTACCGGGCTGATTGCACTCTGGCTGGGGTGGGGTGATAAACCTTTGATAGTACTGGTGCTGCTCACGGGCGCTATATGTTATGTATCTGCCCGTCACTTCTTTACGAACTTTGATGAGCCTTACGCTCCGCTTTTCTCACATACATGGGGGTATTTCGCTGCTGCTTTAGCGTGGGTGCTGGGCCACTGGCTTTTGTTCTACGGTATATTAGCGCAACCGGCTTTATTGTTAAGCGTACTTGGTTTCGGACTGGGAGGTCTTTATTATCTTGAGCAAACTGACCGTCTGTCGGCTCTCCTTAGACGGCAGTTTATCTTTATCATGGTAGCGATAGTTGTAGTCGTACTGGTTTTCTCTGACTGGGGCGACAAGACAATATAGTACTGCAACCGGACCGCTATCGCAGTCTTCGGTTTTTGGTATTTGACCGGCGGATACTATACTTAAATGTTAGGAGGGCCAATGGAAGACAAGCATAAACAAAAGCAATTTTCTCGAAATGTCTTGTCCCGTGGCCAGGCAATTATTGTGGCGGGTATGGTTCTGCTTAGCACGTCAGCAGGATTTGTTGGCGGCTGGTTAGGCGCGTCCAGTCATTCACAACAGGCAGAGAGATCCGATGAAGGCAGCGCCAGGCGGGTTGTACTTAATGAAAACCAGGTCATCAGTAATATTGCCGAGGAAGTGGGGCAGAGTGTAGTGTCGGTTAATGTGCTCAGCCAGACTACGCGCAGTGATTTTTTTGGTTTTGGCGGGCCCGTTACCGAAGAGAGCGCAGGCACGGGTTTTATCATAAGCGAAGACGGTATCGTCCTAACTAACCGTCATGTCGTTCCCTCTAACGCTGCCCGGGTTAGCGTTACTTTATCCGACGGAACGGAGCTGGATAATGTGGAAGTGGTCGGGCGTACAAGCAGCGCTGATCCTTTGGATGTAGCGTTTCTGAAAATCAATGACACTAAGGGCAAAACTTTAAAGCCGGTTGAACTTGGCAACTCTTCAGAAATAGAGGTGGGGGCCAGAGTCGTTGCTATAGGTAACGCTCTCGGCCAGTTCCAGAATACCGTGACAACGGGCATTATCTCCGGATATGGGCGCAGCGTTCAAGCCTACGACGAGACCGGTACCGACACACTGCAGAATCTATTCCAGACCGACGCTGCAATTAATGAGGGCAATTCCGGGGGGCCGCTTGTCGACATTAACGGCAAGGTAATTGCCATCAATACTGCTGTAGCTGCTGGCGGCGCTGAGAATATCGGTTTTGCTATACCCATAGATGATGTAAAAGGCTTAATTGCGAGCGTGCTGGATACGGGCAAGCTGCTACGGCCTTATCTGGGAGTACGCTATGTGCAGCTGACTGATGACTATGCTTATGAACTTGATTTAGAAACAAAGCGCGGAGCCTACATTCTGCCTGGCAGAGACGGCAGGCCCTCTATTTTGCCAGACAGTCCGGCTAAGGAGGCCGGCTTAAAGGAAGGTGACATTATCACTGAGGTGAACGGCGTAGGAATTGACGAGAAACACAGCTTAGTATCATTGATTGGCAGTCATAAGGTAGGTGATAAAGTCACGCTGACGATAGTACGTGATGGCCGCGAACAGACGGTCGAAGCAACACTCGAGGCTTCTCCGGAATAAAGACCTGAATTTAGAGGTAAAGCCACTTTTCATAGCATTTACTTTGCAGTAAATAACTGGATGAAATCGTCGGCCTTAACTGGTTTAAAACCGCTGGCCATAGCTACTTTTGCAAGTTCTTCGTGCTGGGATGGCAGCGACTCCGTAAATATATAGAGCGGGTTCTCAGGTAGCGCTTTCAGCTGTTCGAATAGACGGGCATATATATCAAGACCATCGGGGCCTCCAAAAATAGCCTGACGCGGCTCGTGGGTAGCTGCCTGGTTGAGCTTGTACTTATCGGGCACATACGGAAGATTTGCCAGGATGGCAGTTGGTAGATGGAAGATAGAGGATGGAATGGGCTGCAACAAGTCGCCAAGCAAAAACCGTGCGTTGGCGCTAAGTGTATGGGCGTTCCGACGGGCGATTTTTATGCATTTGTCGTCAATATCGGTAGCATAGACTTCTGCCTTGGGAATTTCCAGCTTCGCAGTAACTGCCAAACATCCCGATCCGGTGCCTATGTCGATAATTTGTAGTGCGCTCCCATTTTCCGAGATCTGCTTCAGTAAATCGATCATTGTCTCGGATTCAGGGCGTGGCTCCAAAGTGTGGTTACTTACCTCAAATTCTCGACCGTAAAACTCAGTCTTGCCCCGAATATACGCTAAAGGTTCATGTGCGCTGCGTCGTTGGATCCACCGGGTTAATGTTAATAGTTGTGGTTTGCTCAACTCCGATTCGCCGTGCGCTAACAGCCAGCTTTTGTCCTTGTTTGTTACGTCTTGTAGCATGACGAGCGAGTCAAGTCTCGAGGTAGCAATACCATGCTTACCCAAAGTAGACGTAGCGGCCTGAAGCCAGGTGTTAATTTTCATCCGCCATTATCTGGTGTTCGTAAGTTAAGAGCTGGTCAATAATGTCATCTATGCTGCCATCAAGAGCCGCCGGCAGATTACTACGGGAGTAGCCGATACGATGGTCGGTAATGCGGTCCTGGGGGAAGTTATAGGTGCGAATTTTTTCAGATCGATCGCCGGAGCCGATGAGTTTTTTGCGAGCGTCTGACAGCTGCTTTTGTTCTTCGTCTATTTTGGCTTGCAGTAGTCGTGAACGGAGTACGCTCAAAGCTTTGTCTTTGTTTTTGATCTGGGATTTTTCATCCTGACATGTAACAACTAACCCGGTAGGCAGATGAGTAATGCGTACCGCCGAGTCAGTCGTATTGACGCTTTGCCCGCCATGACCACTGCTGCGGTATACGTCTATTCTCAGATCGCTGGGCCTGATTTCGACATCTGTCTCTTCGGCTTCTGGCATGACGGCGACAGTTACAGTGCTGGTATGAATGCGTCCCTGGCTTTCGGTTACGGGTACGCGCTGCACTCTGTGTACACCAGCTTCGAACTTAAGTTGCTTATATACGTTATCGCCCCGAATCATGAAGATGATCTCTTTGAACCCGCCGGCCTCACTGGGGCTTTCGCTCAGAATTTCTACCTTGAACCCTTTATTTTCGGCCCATCTGGTATACATCCTGTAGAGCTCGCCGGCAAACAGGCTGGCTTCATCGCCACCCGCGGCAGCTCTGATTTCTATTATTGTGTCCCGGTCATTGTTCGGGTCTTTGGGCGTTAGTAAGTCGGCTAGCGCCTCTTCATTAAGTTTAAGTTGCTCATCGGCTTCATTGAGCTGCTGTTCGGCAAGCAGACGCATTTCTTTGTCATCGGCCTGCAAAAAGCTTTCGGCCTCAGTTTTTTGAGTCTCCCAGTGTGTCTTTTGTTCAAAACGATGCAAGACTTCTTCCAGGTACTTCTGGCGTTTGGCAAGTTTCGGATAGCCCGGATCATTATAAATGCCAGGGTCTTGCAGCCGTGCTTGCAGCTGCTGATATTCGGCTTTGATAGCTTGTTCTTTTTCGTTCATAATCTTCAGTCCAGTATATATAGAAAACCGCCAATCAAGTAATTGATTGACGGCTGGAGAATGCTGAAACTATTTTCGGCCTGTCTTCAGTGTGCCCATCTTTTGAGTTTCGTCAGCCTTTGGCTGCTTTGTACGGGACTTGCTGGCTGCGCTTTTCATGGCTTCGGCACGAGTCTTGGCAGCTTCTTGGCGCGCTTTGAACTTATCAACGCGGCCTTCTATATCTAACAGCTTTTCCTGTCCGGTAAAGAACGGATGTGAAGCGCTTGATATATGTACCTTAACCAGTGGGTACTCATTGCCGTCTTCCCACTTGATAGTTTCCTCACTTGCTACGGTAGATTTCGTCAAAAACGACCAGCCATTTGACAGGTCCTGAAATACGACAGGGCGGTAAGTATTTGGGTGCAGGTCTTTCTTCATAACTCGGAGGAGTATACACATCTGTTAGTAAAGAGTCAATAACGAGCTTGATTAAACACCTACTATCTGGTAGAGTTCCAGGGTTAATATTAAACAGTCTCGGGAACATATCCTCCTTGATTTAACCCATGCAGGGCAGTCGAGGTTACCGGAGACAGAGATAAAGGATAAGGAGATTTATATGGCTACTGCTCAAGTAGACATCAAGCAATTATTGGAGGCTGGCGCTCATTTCGGTCACAAAACCAGCCGCTGGCATCCCAACATGGCAGCATTCATTCATTCCAAACGGGACGGCAATCATATTATCGATCTGACCAAAACCGTTACCCAGCTTGAGAATGCGTTGAACTTTATTGAAAAGATTGCCGGCGAGGGCAAGCAAGTATTGTTGGTTGGCACCAAGCGCCAAGCTCACGATATCATTAAAGAAGCAGCCGAAGCGACTGATATGCCATACGTTGTTGAGCGTTGGCTGGGTGGTATGCTGACCAACCGTGCTACGACGGGCGGACGGGTAAAATACCTCAAAGACCTGGAAGCAAAGATGGAAAACGGCCAACTTGCCGCTAAGTACAGCAAGCTGGAGGTTCAGCGCTACCAGGAAGAGATTGATGCGATGAACCACACGTACGGCGGCATCAAGAACATGGCTGCCAAAGTAGGGGCGGTATACGTAGTTGACATGGTTCATGAAGCTAACGCCGTCAAAGAAGCACACCGTCTTGGAATACCCGTTGTAGGCCTGGTTGATACAAATGCGGATCCGAAGCTTGCGACCTATCCAATTCCTTGCAACGATGACGCACTAAAAGCCATCAAGCTTGTAACAAACTACGTTCGAGCAGCGATTGAAGCAGGCAAGGCAAGCCATGCCAAAAAAGCCGAAAAAGCTGATAAAGCTGATAAAGAGGAGAAGACCGATGCCTGATATAAGTATCGAAGAAGTTAAGCGTTTGCGTGAGCTAACCGGTGTTGGGATTACAGACGCTAAGCAAGCCCTAGTCGAAGCTGAAGGCGACTTTGACACCGCTCTCGCAGCCATGCGCAAGAAAGGTCTGACCAAGGCCGAAAAACGCGGTGAGCGTGAAGCCCGGGCCGGCATTATCGGTACCTATAACCACGATGGTCGCATCGGTGTTCTGGTAGAGGTAAACTGCGAGACAGATTTTGTGGCCCGCAACGAAATATTCACCAACCTAGTCAAAGATATCGCCATGCATATTGCAGCCACTAATCCGGAGTTTGTATCTAAGGACAGTGTTCCGGCAGATCAGCATGATGCCAAAATGTCAGAATTTAAGGAAAAAGCTAAGTCAGAAGGCAAGCCAGATAATATGCTAGAGCAAATTGCTGGTGGCATGGTACATAAATACTTTGCTGAGCGCATTCTGCTTGAACAACCTTTCGTTAAAAACCCCGACCAAACCGTTGGTGATTACGTGAAGGAACACATAGCCAAACTAGGCGAAAACATAGTTGTCCGCCGCTTTAGCCGCATAGCTCTTGGTGAAGTCGTTTAAATGTATCCATCATGACAGGCTTGAAGAACTCGGGCGAGACATTTTTCGATGTTGAAACATGGTACCGAGATGATCACGAAAGCTTAGCATTCATAGTGCTTCATGGCGTCGGTAATCATGTTAGGAACATTCGTTCAGCCACTACCTATGAAGTAATCTCCGGTCGAGGTGTCTTTATGCTTGATGGTGACGACTGCTTACTGCTTGTCGGCCCCGGTGACAAGGTTACTGTTGATGTCGGTCAGGGCTATCAGGATTATGGAAATTTAGCCATGCTAGCAAGAAGCACGCCCCCATTTAACTCTGCATATGTTGAAATTCTCAAGAATAACATACAATAACAGTTATGAATCCTAATCAAACTATTGAACAAGCCAAATCCAAGTTCCAGCAGGCATTAACTCATTTTCAGGAGGAGCTTAAAAAGGTGCGAACCGGGCGTGCTCATCCGAGCATGCTGGACGGCCTGCAAGTAGAAGCCTACGGCACCAAGATGCCTCTAATTCAGGTCGGCAGTGTATCTACTCCCGAGCCACAGCTTCTTCAGATAACACCATTTGACCCCAGTAACATACAGGCCATAAGTACCGCTATCCGTGACAATCCCAGCCTGGGCATGAACCCTATGGACGACGGTCGTGTCGTACGTGTTCCGGTACCGCCCCTAACCGAGGAAAGACGTCGCGAATATGTAAAACTTCTGAACACCAAGGTAGAGGATGCCATGGTAAGCTTGCGTAATCTCAGGCACGAAGCCATAAAAGACATTGACAAGGCAAAAAAAGACAAGCTATTGGGCGAAGATGACGCCAAGCGACTTGAAAAGCAGGTTGACGAGGCTATGGCTAAGACCAAGGCCGATATTGATGCACTTGCCAAAACAAAAGAAACCGAGATATTGACGGTCTAGGGGAGTGGTATATCTGTTATACAGCGGACTGTGGTTTTTTCTTACCCTACCCGAAACGCTTCGCTGATTTCGGTTGAGGACCCCGATCATCGCGTAGGGGCTGGAGTGATTGGCTGTACAGCGATCAAGCTTTTTCGGCTGCTCTTTTCCCTAATATTCAGGTTATAATACGCGTATTATGTCTGAGACGTCTAATATTCCGGTTCATGTTGGTTTGATTCTCGATGGCAACAGGCGTTGGGCACGTCAGCAAGGTTTGCCTACATTGGAAGGCCATACCCGAGGAGCAGAGGTCTTCAAAGAAATTGCACTTGGCACCTTCGAAAGGGGTGTGAAATATCTGTCTGCCTATGTGTTTTCTACCGAAAATTGGTCGCGCACAGAGGAGGAGGTCGGATACCTTATGAGCTTGGTGGTAAAAGCGACCGAGAAGTACCTTGATGCATTTCACAAGGCTGGCATTAAAATTGTTGTGCTGGGCCGGCGAGAGGAACTTGCCGGATCTGTTCTGTCGGCAATCAACCGCACCGAAGATAAGACAAAAGACAACAATAAAGGAACGTTGGCACTATGCTTTAACTACGGAGGCCAAGAAGAGTTAGTGGACGCGGTAAGGGATTTGCTAAAGAGCAAGACCGAAGCTGATGAGATTACTGCTGACACAATAAGACAATTTCTTTACCGTAGCGAGATTCCGGATGTTGATCTCGTAATACGCACTTCCGGGGAAGAGCGTACCAGCGGTTTTATGCTGTACCGTGCAGCCTATGCCGAACTTTATTTTACTGATAAATACTGGCCAGATTTTCAGCTCAACGATTTGGATGCGGCACTAGAGGAATACGCCAATCGGCAGCGCCGCTTCGGTACATAAAGCCGCATCTTGTCTGGGGAGCCTCAATATTAGGGCTGAAAGAGAGGCAGACTCTACGGTATAATATCTGGATATGGCATTATTTCTGTTGATCATAGGTTTGTTGTTATTCGTTGGCCTGGTAGTAATACATGAAATCGGTCACTTCTTATTTGCTCGGCGTAACGGGGTTGAAGTTGAAGAGTTTGGTATAGGTTTCCCGCCCAGGGCGAGAGTTCTCGGCAAAAAGAACGGTACAGTCTACACCTTGAACTGGTTGCCGCTTGGCGGTTTCGTAAAGCTTAAGGGTGAGTATGATAACGATACAGCACCAGGTAGTTTCGGTGCGGCACGTTTAAGTGCCAAAGTAAAAATCATGCTGGCCGGCGTGGCCATGAATTTTTTAGCCGCCGCGGTGTTGTTCGCCGGCCTGGCTTTGATCGGCATGCCCAAGGCCGATCTCAAAAACTTGCCGTTTTATGACAAGGACCAGTTTACTGTCGCTTCAGACACGAAGACCATAAAGAACCAGGTATTTGTCGGTGTTGTCCCTGACTCTGCTGCGGCTAAGGCCGGGCTTAAAAGTGGCGATGAGATTACCAAGATTGACAATACACCGATAACCAGCGCGGAAATGCTGCCCGCAGTAACGGAGCGGTACAGGGGTCAAACTGTAGATATTGCGTTTATCAATGAAGATGGCCAAGAACAGGTTGTTCAGGCGAGTCTTAACTCTGAACGCGACCAAGATACCGGTTACTTAGGCGTAGCACCGGTCAACGCCCAGGTATTCAAGGCTACCTGGTCTGCGCCTGTAGTGGGTATAGTTACGGCTGCCCAGTATGCGGAAGTTTCCTTCAGAGGGCTCGGATATGTCATTCAGAACCTGTTCGCCGGTCAGACCGACGTAGCAAGCAGTGCAGTGGGCGGCCCGGTAGCCACCTTCAAGATATTAAGCGATACTGCTGCTTTGGGCCTTAATCAAGTCCTCTTTGTTATTGCTCTTGTGTCGATTAGCTTGGCCGTAATGAACGTATTACCGATTCCGGCACTGGACGGCGGCCGGCTTTTTGTGACGCTGTTGTTCAGAGGCTTGAAGCGGCCGCTGAGCAAGCAGACCGAGGAGTGGATTCATGGAACGGGTTTTGTGGTTCTGCTGGGGCTTATTATGCTGATAACGGTTATTGATATACGAAGATTTTTCTAAATGGAACCGGGTAATAAAAAAGACCTTCGCTCGCACCTAGTTACGCATTTGCCAAAACTGCGGTTTAACCCGGTTCTGACAATTATCGGTGCAGTACTTATTTATTTCTTGGCACAGATAGTGGCAGTTAATATTTTGGCTATAGCCGGCGTTACTCAAGGCTGGTCAATTGAGCAATTCGAAGCGTGGCTGCAGGGCAGCCTGGTGGCCAAGTTTACTCTGCGTCTTGTTATTGCTGTTGTCGGTATCGGCCTGGTGTACTGGGTGCTGCGTCTTTTCAAGTCGAGCTGGTCGGCAATCGGATTAAAACGGCCGAAAATTGTTAAAGACATATCATATGCTCTTGTCGGTTACGGCTGGTATTTCATTTTTCATCTAGTGGCGACGTTTATCATTGTCAGAATACTACCGACGGTTGATCTTAGTCAGAGGCAACAACTAGGTTTCAGCACCGATGCATCTGGTGCTGCACTGGTGGTAATATTTGTGAGCCTGGTTGTCTTGCCGCCGCTCTATGAAGAGATCCTGACGCGCGGATTTTTATTTACCGGACTACGCTCCAAATTATCTTTGCCGGTTGCAGCGATCATAACAAGCTTGCTTTTCGGTGTGGCCCATCTTGAGTTTGGCAGTAATGCGCCGTTGCTTTGGATAGCCGGGATTGATACGTTTATCTTGTCTATGGTTCTTGTGTATCTACGGGAATCGACCGGCAGTCTTTGGCCAGCTATTTGGCTCCATGCTATTAAGAACGGTGCCGCATTCCTGCTCTTATTCGTTTTTAAGGTACAATATGGAGTATGAAAAAGCGAATGCCTGTTACGTACGTAGCTCTGATGCCGGCCCCGCGGCCGTAATTACCTTTTAATCCGGTTTTTTGATTACTAACAGGAGCAATACTTTATGAGACTATCGCAATCATTTGCCAAAACTTCTAAAACGGAAGGCACCGACGCTACCATTACTTCGCACCGGCTGCTTGTTCAAGGAGGCTTTATTCGTGAGTCTACAGCCGGTCGGTACTATATGTTACCGCTCGGGCTTAAAGTCCATGAGAATATAGTCAGAATAGTTCGCAAGCATATGGACAAGGCTGGTGCCCAAGAGCTTCTTATGCCGGTGCTCCACCCGCTTGAGCTTTGGCAGGAAACTAACAGGACCAATACTACCGGTTTTGAGCTTATGAAAGTCGTAGATCGGCGTGGCGGTGAATTTGCTCTTGGTGGCACGGCCGAGGAGATGGCGGTTGACCTGATAAGAAAGTTTAATCTGAGCTATAAGGACTTGCCGTTTAACATCTATCAGTTTTCCATGAAGTTTCGTGATGAAATGAGAGCGCGCGGAGGACTTCTCCGTGTAAGGGAATTCGTCATGAAAGACGCATACAGCTTTAGCACTGAGCCGCAGTTCAGTGCTATTTACGAACAGATGAAGAATGCTTATACGGATATCTTTAACGAGCTGGGGCTTAAAACTGATATCGTGGCAGCTGATAATGGTTACATTGGGGGCGAGTACTGCCACGAGTTTATAGTCGAAAGTGAGGCGGGTGAGAGCCGTTACTTCGTAGATAGTGATAATAACGCCGCGCATGAAGACGTGGCGGCCGTAGCCGCAGACGACAAAAACCTGGACGAAGAACTACTACCTATGGAAGAGGTCGAAGCGGAACGTGGTACCACCATGGAAGACGGTGTCAATCTTCACCAGAAACCCCTATGGCAACAGGTCAAAGATGTTTTATATTTTGACGAAAGTGCCAAAAAGTATGTCCTGGCCATTATCCGTGGCGACTATGATGTGAACGAGACTAAACTGACACATGTAGCCGATGCCTGGAATCTAAGGTCGGCTACGGAAGAGGAAATACGCGAAGACCTTGGCAGTGAACCCGGATTTATTTCGCCGGTAGGCATTGCCAAAAAGGGGTACAAGTCCGGAATGCCTCTGATTGTAGTAGCGGACAAGTCTCTTAGGAGCATCCGTAACGCCTACGGCGGAGCCAACAAACTGCACAGAGATCTTTTAAACGTCAATATAGACAGGGACTATCAGCCGGATATAGAAGCCGATATCGCGCTGGCTAAACCCGGAGAAGAACTGACCGAGAAACGCGGTATCGAAGTCGGCAATATCTTCCAGCTTGGCTATCACTACAGCAATCTTATGAACGGTGCGGAATATACCGACGAACAGGGTAGCCGCCAGAAGTATTACATGGGCTGCTATGGCATAGGCATAGGCCGAACCATGGCTGCGGCGGTTGAAATTCACCATGACGATAAGGGCATTATTTGGCCCGAAAGTATAGCTCCGGCTAAAGTTTACCTAGCAAGGCTTGGGAATATACCTTCTGTGATATCTGCAGCCGATGAATTGTATAACCAGTTGACGAAAGAAAACATTGCGGTACTATACGATGACCGGGATGTGCGTGCCGGCGAAAAGTTTGCTGATGCTGATCTGCTAGGAATACCCTACAGGGTAGTCATAAGTGAAAAAACCATAGCCGGAGGAAGTTTTGAGTTTAAAGCTCGAAATAATCAGGAAACGCACATGCTATCAAAGGACGCCTTAATAAAAAGTCTGGTTGCCTGAAAAGTTTGATATAATCAAGCTCAGCGACAAGAGTGTGACAGCCTGAAAAGGAGTGTTGTCTATGAAAAAACAATTTCGCCTCACCAAAGAAGGGGTAGCCGAGCTAGAGTCCGAGTTGGCTTCGCTAACCGCTCAGCGCGGTCCCATTGCCGAACGCATAAAGTCAGCTCGCGAATTCGGTGACCTCGCCGAAAACGCCGAATATACTTCTGCACGCCAAGAACAGGAAAAAGTCGAGAGCCGTATATCGGAAATCGAGCATATCCTATTGAACGTAGATCTTATTACCAAGCCAAAGAGCGGTAGCAAGGTTCAGCTTGGTTCAAAAGTTACCCTGAAGAATGATGGTAAGACCAAGGAGTTCCAAGTTGTTGGAACGGTCGAAGCTGATCCGTTAAACGGTAAGATTTCTGATGAATCGCCAATTGGTCAGATGCTAATCGGTAAAAAAGAAGGTGAAGAAGTCGAGCTCAAGGTTAATACCGAAACAGTACTGTACAAGATAGTCGACATCGCTTAGTCAATAACGATACTTTTGATCGTAAGCGATACTCACGACGCGACTGCCAGGGCTTTCTGATACTACCTTTTCGGCTACAACCAGTCCCATGAGTGAGCTGTTACCTAGCTGGAACTCTCGGCGCCGGTTAGTATTAACGCGTTTGTCCATTGTGTCACGGTCTTTGTTCGTAACGATGACTTGCCTATCCAACAGCTGCTCATCTTTAAATCTGAGAGGTACGCCATCTACGGTTGTTCCGTAGTTATCATGTACATTGCGTGAAGCACCTTCGAAACCGATTACTTCTGTTTCTGGCCAATTGTCTCGCATGACGGGGCTGATGCCTGCTATGGTCGTAAAGTTGCCCATAGCTAGCACGACGGCGGCTGGAGGAGTAATTCTTTCCCATTCAAATAACTGAACAATTTCGTGGCCTATTTTCGCGAAGGACTCAGGGGTTAAGAGGTTTTCAGAGTGGTTGACGTAGCAAATACGCCTGCCCATGCTTTCCAGAACTATAGCACGCATTTCACGGTCATTGGGGCGTATGCGTCGCCACCCGTGCCTGATTAATTCTTTGATTTCTGCTGCCTGAAAGTCACTGGCAGCTTTTATGTAGCCAGGACCGCAACTTACTACCTCCGCATGCAGATTTTTCATTGGCAGTACACGTGCTTCCGGCAACTCGTCGGGGACGGTAACGCGTATCCTATAGCCCAGCAGACTGCCCATAAGAGCCAACGATATTCCGGCACTGCCAGAGGTAATATCACGAAGCTCATCGCCCGGTCTTATTAATCCTTCATTTTCCAGGTATTGAACAGTTGGGAGGTAGGCTCTGTCATAATGCGATCCCGAAGGGTTGAATAGTTCGTATTTTTGCATAACCGAACCATCACTCAGCTCCGGTACGGCGAACACCGGCGTATGGCCTATAACTTCGGCAATTTTACGGAATCGCTCCTCACGAGGCAAGGTCAGGAGTTTGTTAGGGCTTAGATCACGGAATGAATCAGCTGTACGAGGTAGTACTGGGGTACCTGGCGGATCACGAGTAATTATGTGTGTTTCCTCATCCGGTAGGGAATGATAGTCAAGTTGGTCCATAGCTTTGTGCCCTACTACAGCCCCAACTGTACGGCTATTGCATTTGTAATTAAATAGTTTTATACTAAGTTTTAACAATAATTTGTTAAAATACTCATATGTCACATATAATCTCAGAGAACGTGAGCAAGAAAAAACATCGGCAACTGGGCGACTTGCGCTTAAGCCGGGAGCAGCGCCTGTATCTGGATAGAATCGGGCTCAGCCGGGATGCCTTGCGACTTTACGAACTTTTGCTGCAGAAAGGCAAACTCTCTGCCCAGCAGGCCGCCGTCTATACCGGTGACTTCCCGTCAGCTCACTATCGCTTGTTTTACAGCCTCAAGAAACACCATTTGGCACGTAGCCTTACGGGCAGGCCGAAAATGTTTGAAGCACTTCCGCTAGCTCAGGGCCTCCGGTTGTCTTTTTATAATCATGAAAGGGAAATGAGGGTGCTTCTGGGTACGGCGCTGGAAGCACCGCAACCGCACGATGTGACAGCATCTGTTATCTTAGGCCGACAAGCGGTCTATGACGAATACGTGCGTCTGGTTAAAACGGCCCAACAAGAGGTCCGTCTATATTCCATAGGCATAGCCTTTTCGGACAAGCTTGAGAAAACTCAGCGCAGCCTGATTAAAAGAGGCGTACGCATCAGGCATGTTATACAGCAGCGCAAACTGAGCAACCAGCACGTAGTTGCCAAATGGCAACGCATCGGTGTGAAGCTTCGCTATCTGAAACAACCAAGAGGCTTTCATTTCTTTATCGTCGATAACCACACCGTTTGCGTAACGTTCAGTAATCTTTCGGATACCGATAACCGCATAAGTTTACTTACGGCCAATAAGGCGGCCGTGCAACTTTTCAAGGCGCAGTTTCAAATAATCTGGGACCAGTCGACAAGCATAGATGACTAAGGGGCTTGCTAGGGGACGAGACATATCAGATACTAATACGTAATGGCTACATTGAAAGAACTGCGCGATGAACGTCTGCGTAAACTTAATGAATTGAAGCAACTGGGGATCAACCCGTATCCTGCCCAGTCGGTGCGTACCCATACCACTGGACAGGTGATTCAAGAATTTGGTGAGCTCGAAGGACAGACAGTAAAACTAACCGGCCGGATTGTTAACACGCGTAAGTTCGGCAAAATTGCCTTCTTCGTGCTTAAAGACGCCAGCGGTCAGATACAACTGTTTCTCAAACACGACAGCTTCGAACCTGCGAATATTGCCGAAAGCGAAATTGCCTTTGATCATATAAACCTGCTCGATCCCGGCGATTTTATTGAGGTGCAAGGACCGGTTATCAAAACTCAAACAGGGGAAATATCTATAGAAGTGAGGAAGCTGCGACTCCTCGCCAAGTCCCTTAGACCGCTGCCGACCGAACAAGAAGGATTTACCGATAAAGAACAGCGGCTCAGGCGCCGATATGTAGACCTGAACGTCAACAAAGATGTGTATGATCGGTTTATACGGCGCAGTCGCTTCTGGCAGGCTACACGTGACTTTTTAAACCGGGAGGGATTTATAGAGATTAATACGCCGGTGCTTGAACATACAACCGGTGGCGCGGATGCCAACCCATTCGTTACTCATATGGATGCCCTCGACGAAGATTTCTACTTGCGTATAAGTCATGAGTTGCCACTGAAGCGTCTAATCGGCGGTGGTTACGAGAGAGTTTATGACATTGGTCCCCGCTTCAGGAACGAGAACTATAGCGACGAGCACTTGCCTGAGCACATAGCCTTTGAGAGTTACGCGGCATATCAGGACTACACACAGGCCATGAAGCTGTATGAGCGCATGATGAAAGAAGTGGCGCAAACTACTTGGGGTAGACTGCAGTTCAAAATAGGCGAGTTCGATGTCGATCTCGATCAGGAATGGCCGATAGTTAAGTACGCCGATATAATGAGAGAAAAATTCAACGTTGACGTATTCAATCCTGACTTTGAACAGCTCAAGCAAATCTTGCACGATCACAAGGTGCAGCTTGACGGGGAGGTCAGTGTGGGTCGGGCTATGGATAGCGTTTGGAAACTCATTCGAAAAGAGTCGGTTGGCCCTTTCTGGCTTATTCATGAGCCGGTTGAAATCTCTCCACTTGCAAAACAAGACCCGGCTGATCCGCGCGTAACGCAACGCTTTCATCCTGTAATAGGCGGAACTGAAATGGGCAACGGCTACTCAGAGTTAAATGACCCTCTTGAGCAGCTTCAGCGCTTCATGGAACAACAAGCCCTGCGTGATGCAGGTGATGCCGAGGCTCAAATGCTTGATATAGACTTTGTCGAGATGCTTGAGTATGGCATGCCGCCTGCCTGCGGTTGGAGTTATTCAGAGCGTTACTTCTGGGCTCTGGAAGGAGTTACGGCCAGGGAAGGTGTAGTATTCCCCCAGCTTAGGCGAGAAGTTGATGAAGTCACTAAGACAATATATCCGGAAGTATTTGCCTCCGATAGCGCTTCAAGGAAGGTGGCTGCTTCAGTCGTGCGGCCACAAGACTTTAGTCGGAAGATCATATCTGTTATTAGCAAGGATTTGGAGCCGTGGCAGGTAGCTAATGCTGTGGCCCATATGAATGCCATTATCGGTAATAAAGTTAAAAAGGAGCAGCTGGTGACCGCTGATAATTTCGTATCAGCAGACGGTGCGGCCATACCGCGCAACCCGCAGTATGCAATTATTGTGAAACGAGCCGATCAGAAGGAGTTGCATAAGCTCTACGGCGAAGTCAAAAAGGCTGGTTTTATCCATCATATATTTATCAAGGAAATGCAGGATACGACGGACGACCAGGAAATTACTGCGCGCTTACAGAACCAAACTATAAACGACACTGTTTTTTACGGTGTCACGTTCTTTGCCGAAAACGAGCAGGCCGATAACCTAACCAAGAACTTCCAGCTGTTTAAGTAGACTTTAGTTTGCCGGAAAACTTCTCACGGAGTTTGGCAAGCTTGGGATTGATAATGACCTGGCAATAGCCGACATTTTGATTGTTTTGATAAAAATTTTGGTGATAGTCCTCTGCAGGATAAAACTTCACAAACGGTTTAAGCTCAGTAACAATCGGGCTATCCCACAACGTAGGGGCAAAGTTTGTAATCATGTCCTCGGCTACCGATCGCTGATTGTCATCATGATAAAGAACAATAGAGCGGTACTCTTCGCCGACATCGTTGCCTTGACGATTCAAAGTGGTGGGATCGTGCAAGGTAAAGAAGATCTCCAGTATGTCCCGGTATGTAATGACGCTCGGGTCAAACGTTACTTGTATCACTTCGGCATAGCCTGTTTTTGTCGTATGGACGGTATCGTAATTGACCGGCTCTCCGCTACCGCCGCTATAGCCGGATACAACCTTTTCTACTCCGCCAACAAGCTGATAAGCTGCCTCTAGACACCAGAAGCATCCTCCGCCAAGTGTCGCAACAGATACCATACACTTAAGTTTAGCACTTCGTGATATCATGTCGTCATGGCAAAGAAGAAACCCTCTCGCAGCAAACAATCGTTAAGCCCATTATACGGACAAAACCGCACAATCCTTAAGCTCAGCTTGTTATTAAAACTTGCGTTGATTCCTGTGGTGCTTATGGTTATGCAGCCGGCGTTTTTCTCCCTATCCCTTAGTCATGTAACGAAAGATCCGCTGCTAAGCGAGCAGGAAACCGTATTTGTTACAGCCGAGCGCAGTATGTTTGATATTGACTTGCGGTGGTCCTTGCTGGCGGTTCTGGTTGCCGGCACGCTTTATAGCTTGCTTTTGCTTACGCGCTGGGCACCCTCGTACCAAAAAGCCCAAACAGGAAGGATTTACCTGTGGCGCTGGGCATATTTTGCGCTGGCCGGAAGCCTGTTGTTTAAGGCGGCTGCCATGGTGAGCGGAGTTGAAGATCTATTCGCGATTAAGATGGCTGCTGGGCTAATAGTAGTAGCAGCCGGCTTCGCATGGCTTAGTGAGCGGCAGAACGAAAAATCAGCCAGCCCTGTCTGGTCGGGCTTTGTACTTGCTCTTGTCAGCGGCTTTACTGCATGGACCGTAGTGGCCGGATCGCTTATTGGTACGGCTCTGTACGGTATGGTACGGTTGCCGTGGTATGTTTATGCGCTGGCCGGAATACTTGTCCTGGGGCAGGTACTCGTTGCTGTTAATCTATATCTCAGCCACAAGCGTCGCGGTGCGTCCAAAGATTACGTCGCCGTTGAACGTAACTACTTGCTGGTCTCGCTTTTGACACAGCTTGCGTTTATCGTAACAGCCGTGCTTGCATTTCGCGGATAAAGAACCCTTCTAGAAATGTTAGAACAAGTATTGATTGAGAAGCTTGTTTATGGCGGTCAGGGGATAGGACGCTTAGCTGACGGCAGACGCGTGTTCGTGTGGAATGCATTGCCCGGAGAGAAGCTGGCCGTCAGACTCACGAAAACCAAGCGCGATTATGCCGAAGGGATTGCCGAGACTGTACTGGAAGCTTCGCCGGATCGAACCGAACCAAGGGACGAAGCCTATCTGAGCACGAGCCCATGGCAAATTATGGAATTTGAAGCTGAGAACAAGCACAAACAGAAGATTCTAGAAGAAATTATTAGCCGCGAGAAGCTTGCTTATGACGGAGACCTGCATT
>CBKXXB010000010.1:0-31080 GCA_966685145.1 uncultured bacterium
ATAGTAATTTTAGTTTTCGCTACATGAGCTTTTCCTGCAATCGGTGAAACCAGGGGCTGGCTGCCGTCAGGCATAGATGCTATTACATCTCCGATAGCTATATCGGTGCCATCAGCAACTTGTGGCGTTCTTTCACCGAGCTTCATGTTAACCTTTTCCTCAACGTCGGCTGCAACCTGGACGACATAATGGTCGCCTTCTTCCCAGGCGCTTATCACGCCTGAAATTTCAGCAAGATATGCCTGGCCCTTGGGTGTTCTTACTTCAAAAAGCTCCTCGACACGTGGCAAGCCGGTAGTAATGTCTTCGCCGGCGACACCTCCTGAGTGGAACGTCTTAAGCGTTAACTGCGTACCAGGCTCACCGATACTCTGTGCTGCAATGACACCAATTGGATGAGCTATAGCTACCAATTCTCCGGTAGCAGGATCAAGACCGTAAGATTTGCGTGACACGCCACGAACATTAGTACAGCTGAGCGCACTCATAATACGTACACCATCAAGTGTCGCGTCGGCCTCGATAGCTTTGGCATTTTCTGTGGTGATCATCTCACCTGCCTTAACGTAACGGCCAATATTATCGGCCGCAAAACGGCCCGCAAGCCGTGAGGCAAGCGATACGCCAATTTCTTCAGCGTCTGTTCGGTACAATGGGAAGCCAGGGTCTTCACAGTCCTCTTCTATGGTAAACACGTCTTGGCTTACATCGACTAGACGTCTGGTTAGGTAACCAGAGTCAGCTGTTTTAAGCGCGGTGTCAATCATACCCTTTCTCGCGCCACGTGTAGCCGTAAAGTATTCAAGTGGCGTCAACCCTGACTTATAGTTCGAACGGATCGGAAGCTCAATTGCACGTCCTGTGGCATCCGTAGTCACTCCAAGCATACCTACGGCGGTCATAACCTGGCCGATGTTACCACGCGCACCGGAGACAACAGCGATCGACATAGAGCTGTCTTCCTGAGAAAATTGGCTCGACAGTATATCCTGAACTTCTGCCACGATATCCTGCCAGTTTTCAACGGTCAAACGGTAACGTTCTTCGTCAGTAATGAAACCTTGATCATACTGGTCGCTAATCTCGGTGGCTTTGTTCTCGCCCTTTTGCATGATTTCGTCAAGTCCCTTGATATCGGTGAAATCATTCATGCCCATAGAAAGACCGGATACGGTCGCATAGGTAAAGCCAAGATCTTTAAGATCGTCGGCAATTTCGGCCGTACGGGCTTGACCATACATTTGATAGGCTTTAGCCATTACATTTGCAAGCTTCTTTTTGGTCATTGGCTCGTCCTGGTACGGAAAATCCTCAGGGAATATCTCATTGAAGAGAGCACGCCCCAGGGTTGTCTGTCTTACTTCCCCCCTGTATGGCAAACGGATTGGTGTCTGTAGTGTTATGGTATCCCCATCAAGTGCCATAATTCCTTCTGCGAGACTGGTAAATGAGTGGATGTTCTCAGTCTCATGACTTACGCGGTCATACGTCAGGTAGTAGCAGCCAAGAACAATGTCCTGCTCAATGTGCAGTATGGGCGAACCGTCGGCCGGCTTAAGTAAATTACGACTTGATGCCATAATCTCACGCGCTTCAGTCTGTGCCTCGTCTGATAACGGCAAATGAACCGCCATCTGGTCACCATCAAAGTCAGCGTTGAACCCTTTACATACGAGAGGATGCAGCTGTATAGCTTTGCCTTCAATCAGAACCGGCTGAAAAGCCTGAATACTCAAACGGTGAAGTGAAGGCGCTCGATTGAGTAGAACGTATTTACCCTTAATTATCTCGTCCAACGCGTCCCAAACCGCTGTCTCGCCAGTTTCAATCATTCTTGTCGCAGAACGGATGTTATGAGCGTGTTCATTAGTAATCAAATGGCCTATGACGAATGGCTTGAATAGTTCAAGCGCCATCATTTTAGGCAAACCGCATTGGAAAATCTTAAGCTCAGGACCGGCAACAATAACTGAACGGCCAGAGTAATCCACTCTTTTACCGAGCAAGTTTTGACGGAAACGCCCCTGCTTGCCTTTAAGCATATCGCTGAGGCTCTTAAGGCGGCGGCGTTGACCGGTGGCGGCAACAGCACGGCCAGAACGAGCGTTGTTGTTGTCGATCAATGCGTCAACAGCTTCTTGAAGCATTCTCTGTTCGTTGCGCCTAATAACCTCAGGAGCATTCAGCTCAATAAGCTTCTTAAGACGGTTGTTCCGGTTAATCACTCGACGGTATAGGTCGTTGAGGTCTGATGTAGCGAACCTACCGCCAGTCAACTGAACCATCGGCCTCAGGTCCGGAGGTATAACCGGCAGTACTGATACGCACATACTGCTGGGCTTAATACCGGCGCGCTGCATGCTTTCGAGTAGTCTCAGACGTTTCATTATCTTCTTTTTGCGCTGACCTTTTGCTTCTTCGGCCTCAATACCAAGCTCTGATATAAGCTTTTCAAGATCGGTAGCTTCAAGCAATTCCCTAAGCGCTGAACCGCCCATACCTACACTGACAAGCTTAGCTACGTCGTCGGGAAGAGCACGGTATTCTGTTTCGCTAATGAGACGCAGTCTTTCCAGGCTTTCTAGCTGGGCTTTGACAGTCTCAAACTCTTTAGTGATCTCATCGAGCTCTTTAGTTTGCATTTCAGCAAGTGCTTTAATGTTAGCGTTTTCGGCTTGAGCTTCTTTTTCGTAACGAGCCTTGACGGCTTCTTTAGCTGCCGCAAACTCTGCTTCCTTATCGGCAAGCATCTTGTCCCGCTTATCTGCATCAACACTTTTGATTATGTAGCTTGCAAAATAAGCTATGCGCTCAAGGTTTTTAACAGTCATACCGAGAAGCAACCCGATTGCTGACGGCGTACCGCGGAGGAACCAGATATGTGCAACGGGGCTTGCCAAATTGATATGACCCATCCGCTCGCGCCTAACGATACTCTTGGTAACGATTTCGCCGTTCTTGTCTATCGCTGCCTCGCGCGATCGCACACCTTTATACTTAGCGTCATGCGGGTTAATGTCCTTTACCGGCCCAAATATGCGTTCACAGAATAGACCGTCACGTTCGGGCTTTTGGGTTCGGTAGTTAATTGTTTCTGGTTTAGTTACTTCGCCGTAGCTCCACTCAAGAATATCTTCTGGGCTGGCAACAGCTAAGCGTACCGCATCAAAGTCGGCAATATTTGTTCCTAAATCGTAGCGGCGGATCATACAGACTCCTTTTCATCTTCGTCATCATTACTAGTTACTGCGACGTTATCGTCGTCTGCATTTTCATCTTGATCATCTGCTATTACGGTAGTGGCTGGCATGTCATCATCAAGCTCCATGACAACGAACTCATCTACGGCGGCATCGTCAGTTACGTCAACGGTGGACGTGACAGGTGCTGGTACGTCTACTTCTGGCAAGTGCTGGGCTTCGTCCTTGATATTCTCTGCTAATACTTCCTCAGCATCGACAAGCTGATCAGAAGTGACCAGGTCTACTTTAAGACCCAGGCCTTGCAGTTCCTTTACCAGCACGTTAAAGCTTTCCGGGATTTTCGGCCCGACAATCTCAGTGCCTTTAATGATTGACTCATAGGCTTTTGAGCGACCATATACATCGTCAGACTTGATCGTCAGCATTTCCTGAAGTGTGTTGCTGGCTCCATAAGCCTCCAGAGCCCACACCTCCATCTCGCCGAATCTCTGCCCGCCGTTCTGGGCTTTTCCGCCCAAAGGCTGCTGAGTGACCATTGTGTAAGGCCCGGTTGAGCGTGCATGTATCTTGTCGGCGATCATGTGATTCAGCTTGATCATATACATGGAACCCACTGTTGTACGCTCTTTAAAGGCGTCACCGGTACGGCCGTCATATAGCTGCTGCTTGCCGTCTTCCGGCAGGCCAGCTTCTTTGAGAAGTTCCTGAATTTTTTCGTTAGAAACGCCATTAAACGGCGGGCTAGCTACTTTCATGCCAAGTGCGCGTGCAGCCATGCCTAGGTGAGTTTCAAACAACTGCCCAATATTCATACGGGACGGTACGCCCAATGGGTTTAGAATGATGTCTATAGGAGTACCGTCCTCAGTAAACGGCATGTCCTCTACTGGCAATATCCGAGCGATAACTCCTTTGTTACCATGGCGACCACCTAATTTATCACCAACAGCAATCTTACGCATTTGTGCTACGAAAACCTGTACCTGCATGATTACGCCCGCCTTAAGCTCATGGCCATTGGCGCGTGAAAATACCTTAACGCCCACAACCTTACCGTGCTTACCGTTGCTCATGCGCTGTGAAGTATCACGAACTTCTTTGGCTTTCTCACCGAAAATAGCCCTGAGTAAACGTTCTTCAGAACTTAGCTCTTGCTCACCTTTTGGCGTGATCTTCCCCACTAGGATGTCGCCTGGATGAACCTCTGCACCAATGCGTACGATACCGTCGTCATCAAGGTGCCTTAAAGCATCTTCACTAACATTTGGAATATCTCTCGTTACTATTTCGGGTCCCAGCTTGGTTTCTCTTACTTCCACCATATAGTCAACTATGTGGATTGACGTAAGCGTGTCGTCTTCTACTAACTTGCGGGACAAAATAATAGCATCTTCAAAGTTGTAGCCAGACCAAGGCATAAAGCCGACCAGCAAATCCTTGCCAAGAGCTAGCTCGCCGTCGGCTATGGACATGCCTTCAATTAACGAATCGCCGGCTTTTACTGAATCTCCAGCACTTACGACAACTTTCTGGTTGATGCTGCTACCCTCGTTGCTTCGCACAAAGTGAAGAGGCTGATAGGCAACTGTACCGGACTTGTACTTTACTACAACCTCATCGGCCGTAGCGCTAACCACCTCGCCTTCAGCCTCAGCCACTATTATTTGTCCGGTATTTTTAGCTGCTACAGACTCGAGACCAGTGCCGACTAAGGGAGCGCTTGGGCGAACCAGAGGAACAGCCTGACGCTGCTGGTTGCTACCCATAAGACTGCGATATACGTAGTTCTTCTCAATGAAAGGAATCAATCCTGCGCTGGAACCGATAATCTGCATTCTGCTGGCATCCATATGAGTTACTTCGTCTGCATCTGCTTCTCCGGCCACAAGTCTTCTTCGCACACTCACGCGGTCGTTGACGAAATAATGGTTTTCGTCGAACTTCTCACCCGCGCTTGCAATTACGGCACCCTCTTCTTCTGATGCATCCAGATAAACTACCTCGTCAGTAACCCTGGCCTTTACTGGCCAGGTTATCTGATTTTTTACGGAGGCAAGTTTCTTAGCATTATCAGCGGTAATTTTAGCGCCGGCCTTAACTATTGTCTTGCCCTTCTCGTCTTCCAAGTTAATAGCAGCGATATGGCCTGCAGCATCTTTAGCCGTCACAGCGTTTACTACCTTTCGGTAAGGTGTTTCGATAAAGCCGTAGTCATTGATACGTGCGTAAGAAGCCATATTAAGAACAAGTCCGATATTGGCTCCTTCAGGAGTTTCCACTGCACAGATACGACCATAGTGAGTTGCATGAGCGTCACGAACTTCAAACCCGGCCCTTTCTCTTGACAGACCACCGGGGCCCATAGAACTTAGGCGTCGTTTGTGGGCCAGTTCACTTAAGGGGTTAATCTGGTCCATGAACTGGCTAAGCTGTGAGCTGGCGAAAAATTCACGTACGGCAGCCACCACTGGTCGCGCATTTATAAGCTGCGCAGGCGTAACTGTCTCAATTTCGCTCATACTCATGCGGTCTTTGGTGTTGCGCTCCATGCGCAGTAAACCGATTCTGAACTGTCTTTGCACTAACTCCCCGACTAATTTAACTCGACGGTTAGCCAGGCTATCAATATCGTCAGCCGGCTCCTGAGTATTGTTTAGACGAATAATCTCGGCAACGATAGCCGTAAGATCTTCTAAGCGCATTACTCTGTTTTCGATAGTGTTCGCTACGTCAAGATCCAAACGCTTGTTAATTTTGTAGCGACCGACACGACTAAAGTCAAAGCGCTTGAAGTTATAGAACATGTTCTCAAGCAAGCCACGTGCGTTGTCAACGGTGGCCAAGTCGCCAGGCCGTAGACGGCGATATACTTCAATTAACGATTCGTTGGCCCCCCGAGTAGGATCTTTGTCAAGGGTGGCATCAAGATAGTTTGTCTTGCCCTGGTCTACATGCTTAAAAATGTCGCGCATCTGCGAATCACTGATTCCAAGAGCTCGGAGAAGGGTCGTAACTGGTATCTTGCGTTTTCTGTCAATTTTTACATATAGAGCACCGTTGGCTGCTGTCTCAAACTCAAGCCAGGCACCGCGGCCAGGAATAACCTTTGCACCGTAGCGGTTAGTTGAGCCGTGTGCCTCTGATACGAAGAAAACTCCGGCTGAACGGATAAGCTGTGATACAACAACGCGTTCCGCGCCGTTAATGACGAAAGTACCCCTCGTGGTCATCCAGGGGTAGTCACCAAGATAAATTTCCTGTTCTTTAACTTCACCGGTTACTTTATTAGTAAGCTCAACCGTTGCTTTAAGTGGGGCTTCGTAGCTTACATTATTTTCGCGTGCAGTTTTCTCGTCTATTTTCGGCGCTTCAAAATGATAATCTTTAAATCTTAGTGAAAGTTTGGTTGCCGTATAATCATCAATCGGGCTGATTTCTGCTAATAATTCTCCGAGTCCCTCTTCTACGAACCACTGGAATGAGCGGTTCTGATGGTCTACTAGATTCGGCAGATCTAATACTTCGTCGGCTTGGCTAAAAAATGTTCGTTTTACTGGCTTATTCTTTACACTGACGCCTTTCGCCATATAGTAACCTTCTCCTGTTTATTAATAACCACACCGATATTACGAGTCGCACCACGGCTGTAGCTATCATTATTAATGATGTAAATTCTACCTATTTTAGAGAGATGTTTTGCGCGCGAAGCTCCCTACGCCGGTGTTTTTGGTACTTTCTTGAGTAAAACTCAGCACTGCCACGCGTACACTACTTCTTAAAGGTCCATTGTGAACAACTAAAATTTCCTTGTCAAGTAAATATTTAAGATCTTAGGGCCCTTAGGCGGCTTCAGCCAGCCACGGAGATTTTTCTACAAGCGCATCTTTGATATCACCTAACTGCGCCTCATATCTTACTAAAGCAAGCGCGACCCCACCTATGATGAACGGCTCCTTAAGCTCATGCTTAGCATTAAACCCGTACTGCTCAAAGAAAGCCTCAGTACCTGGTAGGACATCTGCGACAACAAGTCTGCTTGGTTCGTAATCATTTATAGCTGCAAATAATAATGCGCTGCCTACTCGCTGCCGCGGTACGGATGCTGCTATGTCATTAATGTAGCAGTTGGGCCTATCAATAGTTGATATAAACTTGCCGACTTTTCTTATTCCTTGTCGTGATGGCGAGGCCTTAGCCATGCCCAGCAGAGTCTGTTCAGGGCCTTCAAAGCTATCTGATAACGCGACCCAATATGCAGAGCCGCTCCTATTCATGTAACGGTGCATGCGGGCGGCCTGCGTGCTGTAGCTTTCTTCGTCATCAGGCTTGAAGTGATCGCGCGACGTTCCATAAGGTAATATTTCTGTGTCTTGCTCAAACTGGCGAGCGTAGGCCCCAGTAATAGTTCTTAGCACATGGGGAGCATACGCTGGAATCTGGTCTGGCAGTATTTTTGCAACCACGACCCCATACTCTTGGTCGTGTGGCTGCAATTCGTATATTTCTGGCCTGACGTACTTCATATAGACAAAATATCACGCAAACGCTACCTTATGCACAAGCACTACTGTTTAACTTGGGGCGGATTACTAATAACTGCGTCAACGAGACCGTATTTTTTGGCTTCATCTGCCGTCATCCAAAAGTCGCGTTCCATGTCATTATGGATTCTTTCGAGTTTTTGGCCTGTGTTCTTGGTCATGATTTGCTCCATCAAACGCTTTACACGCAAAGCTTCCTTTAGATCGATCTCTTGATCGGTTACCTTACCACGAGTACCGCTGCTCGGCTGATGAATCATTACTGTGGCATGTGGCAATAAGTAGCGTTTACCTTTAGTACCGCTGCTTAAAAGGAATGCCGCTGCGCTGGCCTGAACTCCTATACCGACTGTTTGTATGTCAGCTTTCAGGTATTGCATCGTGTCATAAATAGCCAGAGCGTCATATACGCTGCCACCAGGACTGTTTATATACAGAAAAATGTCTTTCTTGCTGTCTTCATTATCAAGAAACAGCAGCTGTGCCACAATTAGATTAGCGGTGTGCTGGTTAACATCATCTCCAAGGAATATTATCCTGTCTTTTAAAAGCCGCGAATAAATGTCATAGGCACGTTCAACTCGGCCCTCATTTTCAATAACTGTAGGAATTAGAATAGACATTTGTTTCTAGCCCTCCATCGGCCGTGCGTCGTCATTCAAAACTATAAAATTAGTTACTAAACTCACACTCTCCGTTAATTAGTTAGACAGCCACCAGAAACTATATTAATTAATTAGCACTCGCGAGTCAAGAGTGCTAATTTGCAGTGCTCAGAATCTTTCTACTTTGGCTTGTTGGCGTATCCTGCCAATATTGCCACTGTTTTCTCGCTTAACATACGGGCTGCTATGTCGCGTCGGGTTTCTGACTTTTCAAGCTCCGCCTGCATGGTTGGGTCCTTATACTGTCCCTTCAGTACTTGCATGCGAATCTCCAGCTCTTCCGGTGTTACCTCAACCTTTTCCTTCTCAGCAATTTCGGCTAGCACCAGACTGGCCTTTACCCGCTCTTCGGCACGCGGGCGTAGAACCTCAATTCTATATTGCTCTTCGGTTTTATTCTCTATTTCTAAAAATTCTTGATAAGTTTGACCACGGTAAACCAGGTTTTGCTTCAGTTCTTGCAGTGACCGCTCCATTTGGTCGTCAATAAGGACTTGTGGCACGTCAATCTTTGTTTTTTGTGTAATTTCTCTTACCAGTTCAGACTCGTATTCAAGGTCGGCTTGTTGCTGCCGTTCTATTGCAAGCTGCCGTTTGACGTCTTCTTTTAGGTCTTTCATTGTTTTAAATGGGCCTGCCTTAGTTGCAAAATTATCATCCAGCTTTGGCTCAATTACTTCTTGAACTTTCGTTACGCTCACCTCAAAGGTTATTTTTTTACTAGCTAACGCCTTTAAGCCGTAGTCCTTTGGAAATGTGAGCGTAAATGTCTTTGTCTCTCCTGCTTTAAGCCCGACTATATTGTCTTCAAAACCGGGTATAAAAGTGTTGCTGCCAAGTAGTAACGGATAGTCTTTACCATCTGCTCCCTTGACTGGCTCGCCTTTAGCATCAGTGCCCTTGAAGTCTATCCACACCTGGTCGCCATTTTTGGCAACACGATCTACATCTTTCTTCTCGGCCATACGTTGCTGTAGTGACTTCAGAACACCATTGACATCATCGGCCGTAACAGTTACTTTCGGCTTTGCTTTGCGCAGCTTAGTGTAGTCAGGCAGCTTAACGTCACTGACCACTGCTACCTTGGCATCAAACTCAAGAGCAGTAAAAGGTACGAACTTCTTGATAGTAATTTCTGGCCGGTCTACTGGTCGTAACTTTTCAGCTTGAATTGCTTGCGGATAGGACTGGTTTATAGCGTCTTCTAGAAATTCGGTCTGCAGCCGCGACTGGTCAACTTGTTTCTCGACAAGATTAAGCGGCGCTTTTCCGTCACGAAAGCCCGACAGTTTAATGTCAGACTGGAAACGTTTAAGAATGTTTTGCTTGATAGCCGAAAGACTTTCGGTATCCAGTACTACGGTCAGTACTGCTTCGGTAGGGGTGTTAATGGTAGTTTTAACTCGCATAAAACATTACTTTAACAGATACGATAATAATTGACCAGCATTAAGGCGTCTTCGGCCTCTTACGTCACTTACTACGATAGTCTTTCACTATGCTCACTATACGTTGCAGGCTATGGGCTTCTTCCTCGCCGGTCTTAAGGTCTTTTAGCGGGTATCGCTCCTGGTCAAGTTCCTTTTCACCTATAAACAGAACGTATCGCACATCTTTCTTGACAGCTGATTTGATCTGTTTTTCTGCTGCACGGCCCGAAGTATCAACAGCCACGTTTACTTCCATATCTCTCAAATCAGCTAGCACATCTATCGCTGCTTCATAAATATCGCCAATAAGCACTACATAAAGATCCGTTTCCGATTTTATTTGTGGTAGCAGCCCGTGAGTCTGCAAGAAATTCTGAAGCGTTACGTCACCCATGCCGAATCCGATAGTCGGTACCGGCTCAACTCCGAACAAAGCAACCAAACCATCATAACGTCCGCCGCCGAACATTGAACGATTATTTGCCGGATCGTTATCGAACACCTCGAAAACTATGTCGGTGTAATAATCAAAACCGCGCATAACAGTAGGGTCAAAATGAACGTTGGTTATTTTGGACCCTTCCAGCAGTTGCATCAGCTTTTGCAGTTCAGTCACTGATTCATGCCCCACCAAATCCTCGGGCAGATGGCTGACGCTGTTTACTTTTAAGAAAGCCATCAGTTTCTGATGTGCTCCTTCTTCGCGTTGTGACGGGCTGAAGATACCGTCAACCTGGGCGACGAATTCTGCATAGTCCATTTTGTGCATGCGGTCGATAAGCTTACTCATCATGTGTGACTGAGTTTCGTCAAGCTTAAGGTAGTCGTGGAAGACGTAATCTACTAGCTTGCGGCTGTTAATCTTAATCGTATACGTACCCCACTTGGCACCGAATGCCTTCATAATCGCGTCGGCAATCTGTATCATTTCATGTTCTGCCAGAATGCCAGCAACTCCGAATAGATCCACGTTTAATTGCCAATGTTCGCGCAAGCGCCCCCGCTGCGGCCGTTCATAACGCCACAGGTTAGGAATTGAAAACCAACGTAACGGATAAGCAAGCTCCTGTCGTTTTGCTGCTACCATCCTGCTGACGGTCGGTGTCATTTCAGGCCTGATTGCCACCCGGCGTTCACCGCGGTCCATAAAAGCGTAAGTTTGCTCATTAACAATTTCTTCACCAGTCTTGGCTAGGTAAAGCTCCAATGGCTCTAAGATGGGCGCATCATATTCCTCATAGCCGTAGCGCTCAACAACTTCTCGCCAAGTGTCGAATATGAATTTTTGTATGCGCTTGTCTTCAGGGTAAAAATCCCGCGCACCTTTGTATGGTTGGGTTGACAGTATCATAGTTGTCCTTATTGTATCAGCTTGTGCTACAGATATACTTACGCAAGAAGCTCTCTCATTTCGTCGCAATATTTTTGCTCTTCTTGGGTCAAAGCTTTTAGAGAGCTTGTGTGCCTACTTCGTATCGGGTCATTCTGCTCCTGCTGCAGCCTTAGGAATAAGTGAATGTGACAGTGCATAACGCGCTGGCTTACTCTTTCGTCCCCATTATTTGACAGTATGTTGTAGCCAATGAAACCGGAGATGCTCCTTTTCGCACGATTAACGGCACGTTTAATTGCCATTCCTATAGCCGCCCATTCTTCACTACTAAGATCGTCCAAGTGCACTACGTGCCTTTTTGGTATAACTAGGACATGGTATGCAGAGGCAGGGTTCAAAGGGTACATGATTTGGACAAACTCGTTTTGAAAAATGGTTTGCGAGTGTTCCTTGTCACAAAACGGACATTCGGCCTTCATATAACTACGTACATTCCTTTCGCCGATTCGACGGCTCTTAATGCGCGGACTAAGTTATTCGTAGTGTAGCCCATAGTGGCCAGCGCCTCATAGAGCTTGGTGCCTTTTAGCTGACTCGGTATATCTTCGGGCTTGTTTTCAAGTTCACCCACCAACAAATTGATCACCACTTTTGGATTGGCATTCCTAAGAGCTTGTAATAGTTGCTGGTCCTTATCACTGAGTAGATTTTTCGGTATCACACCCGTATCATCTGTGCGACCTAGACAGCTTAGTGCTCTTGACGAGAACCTTTCCCCTAGTCCCGGGAACAGCTCTATAAGTTTTCTCAGTTCTTCAACTGTGGCCTTTCCTTTCCCTTGGTTTTCACCATATACAGGTGAGAGTACTTCACGTAAATATGCACGCTTTAAGTTATCAAACTTTATAGGTCGCGTAAGTACCTCCTGCGCTGACTCTGCTCCTAGCGACTCCATAGCAGCATTGTATGCGCGCAGTAAAGCTTCCTTTGAAGCGTAGTTTGGGCAGATGCCGCCATCGGATGTATCAAAACATATACTGGCGTCAAGCATTTTTCTTAAGGCCATAAGCAGTGATGGCGTGTCGGAAGTCGGCGCCAAGAGTGATTCCAGCAATATAGTGTCGCCGTTTGTGCCACGCATATTCTCAAAGTCCACAAGGACATTTATGCCGCTGCTCTGCTCAATACCCAGTCCATTTGCCGATAGGACTTGGCTTTCCTGTCTGGTCAATACGGCGGGACTATCAACAAGCCTTAAAGCGTATTTCCCAGATAGACGCGCATAAACGCCGCGAAGAGTAAGTTTACCCTTCGCCTCAATTAACATGGCATTATCACTCTCGTCCTTCACCAACGACATTCCGCTGTCGCCATCAAAAAGACGCACCTCACCCGGAAGCGGGTCCTGTTGCTTAGCTAATTCACTGTCAGCAAGTATGTCCGCATCAATCTCTTCGGATATTATTTGTCTAAAGAGGACTCGGTAATATGCGTTATTGGCAGTAAGAGCATAGGGAATATCAATTTCTGCTTTCGCCACGCCTTCACGGCTTTTATATGCAGCTTCAAATTCTTTAACAGGTACCCTACCTAAACTTACTAAGTTGGCGGCCTCATCTTCGCTAATGTTATTGATTCTGGCTAGATTAGCTATAGCTTGCTCTACACGGGGGCCTTGGTCATTAAGCTCGATTAATACCTGACCGTTCGTGCTGTCGGCAATAGCCTTAATAAGCAGCATACCGTGCCCAATGTGCGGACGCTTCGCGGTCGTTATTCCTATGAAAGCAGCTCTTTTTCTTGGCCCCGGAGCTGCTTTAGACGGCAACTGCTTACTTACTGCTTTTGTAGGTAAACCATCAGTTTCTAAGCCGGACTTTTCAAGCACCTCGGTCGGCACGACCATTCCTAGCAAAGACGGCACGTTACGTAGCTTTCTCACGTTGCCATATGTGCGCAGGAAAGCATCCGGAATTCGTTGCCTTGCTTCCAGGAGTGCTTCGGTACTCATTGTTCTTACAACAGGAGTGCTCGCATCAAATTGACTCGTAACGATTGCAAGATCGAGCATGTGCAGAGCCTGAATCAGTGACATTTCAATAGCTTGAGCGCTACCACTGTCCGCAAGCACGTACGTGTATGGGCCGTCTATATCCTCGGCGTTGAAAGTTTCAGCCAGTCCACGCACTGGTCTAGTTTGAACCTCGGTGTGTGGGCGCCTTAGAAACTCATTGCGACCTAGCAAGTCAAAGGTCGTTGCGCTTCCATCAAGCGCTAAGCAGACCTTCAACTGGCCGTATGTTCTAGCGAAGCTTAAAGCTTTTTCAGGTTGCTGACTAAGGGGAGCCGCAACCGCCTCATATAAATCTGTAAGATTTAGGGGGAAGGTCGCAGCATCCTGCTGAGAAAGCGCGAGCGTACCTATATATTGGGGCAACGTTTCGCTGTAAAGTGCTTTAGTTCTTTGATATTCGGTTTGTATATATTGATCCAGTTCTGGTGATGTCATTGTTATATTCCTTATAATTTCAAAAATTAAAAAACCTCCGTCTTTGCTGACGGAGGTGTAAAACCTGAGGTTATCTAAAGTTTAACGCCAATATAAAATCCGCCAGCATGTTGAAACATGACGGCGATGCCAAACAGAACCGATAACTGATAAGCTATTGGACATAATTACACTATTATAACATACCTTTAGACCAATGCAACATTGCGCTTATCAGGTGATTACGCTAATGTTAAACGCAGATTTATAAAAGCAAGAAAAGGTTCCTGATGTCTATTAGTGAAATCAATCAACTGGCCGGCGCAATACTGGGTGCTACGATTGCTCTCGCCATCGCTGCAGTTATACGGCACAGCAAGTCGGCTGACTACTAAACCACAGTTATCATGAAATCGTTTTGCGAGAGCCCGCTGCACAGCGAATCGCAGAATAGAAGAAGGGATATCCAAAAGAGTTTAGTCTTTTTGTGCTATTTATTCGCAGTAAAAACTAGTTAAGCTCTTTATAAGTTATCTATTTGGTGGGGATGAAAGGACTTGAACCTTCACGCCTCGCGGCACATGCTCCTAAGGCATGCGTGTCTACCAATTCCACCACATCCCCACGTTGGATAACAAATTATGAATGTTAAAAGTGGGGATGAAAGGACTTGAACCTTCACGCCTCGCGGCACATGCTCCTAAGGCATGCATGTCTACCAATTCCAATCCCCGCAATTGGCCTGACTATTTTACACTGTTTCGTCGATAAAATACTAGTTGTGCATCGCCATATAATTTTTGACTGACAAGATTAAAGCCTGGCAATTTGAAACTTTCTTCATCGCTCGGCAGAGACAACACAAGCAGACCTGAGTCATTAACGTGCCTAGCTAACTTAAAGAGCGATGTATATAACACTTCGTCGAAGGGTGGATCTAGCAGTACGACGTCAAATCGTTGATCTATGTGTCGATTGCTCCAGCTGATAGCATTGCCTCGTATGGGTTTTACATTTTCACCAAGGCCAAGAGCTTCTACGTTTTGCTTCATAGTGTTTGATGCTTGCTTATCCAGATCAATGGCCACGACATAGCTTGCACCGCGGCTTACCGCCTCTATAGCAAGTGCACCGCTACCTGCAAAAGCATCCAAAACGGTCAAACCAGAAAGCTCCCCCAATACATTAAACAAAGCTCCCCGTATTTTGTCGCTCATCGGATGTGTTTTATGGCCGCGCGGCGCATTAAACTGTCGACCGGCCAGGCTGCCGCCCACAACTCTCACGGCTTGCCCGCATCCTTAAGGGCACTGTACCACATGAGCGTCACCGTTTGTACGATGGTTGGCCCCAGACGGTGACGAACCTGCCAGGCTAAGCGGGGTGTCCAGCCTTTTTTGTAATAAGCCTCATACATATTCAACACAGCAATTTCTTTCGCGGCCCGTTTAAAATAATCAACCGGGCCGTGCTTTTCGATCGCCTTTATGTCGTCATGGCTAGGTACTGCCTCACCGAAACTTAACGGAGCAATAATGGTGGCAATGCCTATCTCAAATAGCCCGTGTGTAGTTAAAAGCCCCTTAGGCCCCCACATTTTCCAATTTCTTTTCACGCTGTCACGTCTTGTTACACCCGGCATTATGATTTTTTGCTTAATAGTTGTACGGGTGTCTATGCCCTCTCCGCCTCTTAACTCAATTAGTTTTTCTTCATATGGATAATGGTGTGCTGGAGTAAGTCCGTCTACTACCGCATGCGCGAGCCAGGCTGCTTCAAATGCTGCACGCTCCTTATTATTCTTCTTGAGCTGATTTACCAGATGATCGTAGTGTTCCTGGATTAACTCAACCAGCTTACCGTCCTTTTCATCAAAAGGGCTGAAGTAATGCCATGGCTCGTCTCGAGCAGGACTCTTGCGTTTAATACCGTCAGGGCCATTTACGCCCTCAAAGTAAAGTATTGATCGAGGACCAGGAAAAGCGGCGTTGTCCGAAATCAGCTTGGATAAATGCCTGCGGGCAATACGATCAATCTTCTGATGAGCGCCCAGCATACGGCCCGAGTAACGCGTGAGTGTCGTTCCTGAATACATTAAATAGAAAACCCCCTCTTGACTAAATGGAGCATGAGCAAATTCTGATCTTTACGCGTACCTGGCATAAGTGTTGTCCTTCAGTCAAAATAATTTTACGCTCAGTCAAGATTTGTAACAGCACGCAGCTTCGATACTCGCGCATACAACTCTTTGTATTCTAGCAAATTTTCTCCGCTGTCAATGAAGCGCTGAGCTGCTTTGCGGGCAGAAATTATAAGCTTTGTATCTGTCAGTTGAGCAATTCTCAGATCTAATGCGCCGTGCTGAAAAGTGCCGTAAATAGCGCCAGGACCGCGAATCTGCAAATCAAGCTCGGCAAGTTTAAACCCGTCATTGGAACTTTCTAGTGCACGTAGACGCTGACTTGGTGCCGAGGAATCACCCATAACCAAGTAGCAGTAGCCCTGGTAATCGCTTCGCCCTACGCGGCCGCGCAGTTGATGAATCTGAGCGAGACCGAATCGTTCGGCATTCTCAATTAGCATGACGGATGCATTAGGCACATTTACGCCCACTTCAATTACGGTTGTGGCCACCAAGATGTCCAGCTCATGATTCACAAACATCTGCATAACGCTTTCCTTTTCGTCAACCTTCATTTTCCCGTGCAATAAGCCAACGCGTCGGTGCTTGAACTCCTTGTTGGCAATCTGTTTGTACGCTTCCTCCACGGATCTGACCGACATAGAGTCAGACTCACTTATAAGCGGGCAAACCATGAAGACCTGGCGGCCTTGCTCAATTTCACTGTCAATCTCCTTATAGAGCTGCGCTCTTGAATTCGGCGAACAAAGTTTGGTTATGACAGGCGATCGGCCTGGTGGCTTAGTTTTTATTGCAGAAATGTCTAACTCACCATAAAGTGTCAGAGCTAAGCTGCGAGGTATTGGCGTAGCCGTCATAGAAAGAACATGCGGCATGTGACCAGCTTTCGCCTGTAAAGCGTTTCTTTGATCAACACCGAAACGATGCTGTTCATCAATAATAACAAGCCCCAAACGGTGCATGTCGACTTTGTCCTGGATTAAGGCGTGTGTGCCTACTATAAAGCCTACATCGCCCTTCTTAATCCGCCCGTGTGCTGATTTTTTCTGAGCTGGTTTTAGGCTTCCGACAAGTAGAGTTAGCCTATCGGCAAGCCCTAGAGGGAGCAGCAATTGATAAATTGTATCGGCATGCTGCCGGGCCAACAGCTCCGTGGGTGCCATAAGGGCAACCTGGAAACCGGCATGCATAGCCATAAGCGCTGCCATTGTCGCCACAACCGTTTTACCAGAACCTACATCACCTTCAACTAGTCGATTCATCGGGCTTGTCTTTTGCATATCGAGATAAATTTGCCAAACGGTCTTGCGCTGGTCATCAGTTAGCTTGAACGGCAGGTTAGAGACAAACTGCCTCGCTAGGTCCTCATCAAAGGGGATGCTTAATGCCTTCTCATGTAGCAATTCATATTTGTTTAGCAGACTGGCTAGACTTAGTTGGAAAACCTCTTCGAAACCAAAGCGTCGCCGCGCTTTTTCCAACTGAACGCTGCTTTTTGGAAAGTGTAGGGCCTCGTAAGCTTCCGCGTATGACAAAAGTTTCTGATCCTTGATCAGCCAAACCGGCAAGGTTTCCGGTAGCGATCGGATTAGTGGTACCGTTTCCTTTATTAATTTACGTAGTCGATTAGATTTAAGACCCTTTGTTTCCCGGTATACCGGCACGATGCGCGCAGTATTGACCGGAAAATCACTTACTAGTTCCGCAGATGGGTTCATGATACTTAAGTGCTGACGCCTCAGCTGAAAGTCGCCCGAGATGTAATATGCCGATCCAGCCTTAATCGAGGCAGAGCGGTAAGGCTGATTAAACCAAACAAGTCTTACGCTACCAGTATCATCGGACGCGATCGCTTCAGTTATGTGCATACCGCGACGAACAAAACGGCCAGTGGCTTGCTTTATAACAGCCTTGATTGTGACTATACCGGGCTTGATGCTGCTAATACTTTGTACGTGAGAATAATCGTCATAGCGGCGCGGCAGGTAATCAATCAAATCGCCCACCGTATTGATTTTGGCTGCTTTTAACTGTTTGGCTAGCTCTGGGCCGACTCCCTTGAGAGCAGTAACCTCGCTACTGAGTGTCATATAGATCTTAGTATAAACAAGTGAGCCCGGATATCTTAGGGCTATTTTGCTTTGCGAACCAAGAAGAAAACGCTCGGGCCAAAAAAGATCTTAGCTACGGTAGGCTGTAGGGCTTTTTCAGCCGTAAGCATAATGCCGCGCGGCAGGATCTTTTTTAAGCGCTGCGAACGCAAATTCGAAACAGACAAAACCTTCTCCACCTGAAGACCGGCATGAGCCAGTTGCTTTATTACGGTTCTCGGATTGTGATTGACAAAGGGTATTTCGTCTTCGCGTTTGTTTGCCTCAGATCGAATATCTACCGGCTGCTTAGGCAGACGTTTGCCTTTGAGCAGGTGCTTGATACGATTTCTGGCGTGAGCATAATTCGCCATCTCCAGTATTAAGTAGCCATCATCTGACAGAACTCTAGCCAGTTCATTGAATTCTACGGTTGGATCAGGCAAGTGATGCATAACCCGAATCATCGTAATCAAATCTATACTGCCGTCTTTAAACTTAAGATCATCAGCTTGCATCTTCATGCGCTTAATTGCTGGGTGATTTTTAAGATATTCCTCAGCAATATCAAGCTGCGTCTGAGACGGCTCCGCTAAAGTAACTTCGTCCGCATACCTTTCAAGCAACACACATAATCTCCCATAGCCACCACCAATATCAACTGCATGCCTGAAATGTTGTCCTTTTAAGAACCGCCTGATTGCCAGCTCTTCAGCAGCATGCTCATAAGCACGGCCCGTCCAGTAATTCAGGTAGTTATATTTACCTTCGTCATACTGGTCGGCTTTTTTGAGGCGCTTCTTATCGGTTGGTGTAGGTTTCTTCGGCATACAGCTAGAAAGTATACACTACCTTTCGATGAGCGCGAGCTGGTTTTTCCCGCGCCTTAGAAGACTATATTTGCCCCTGAAGTCTTCGTCTTGCAGTTCTGTTTTTGTCTCGGAAATTTTTGTTCCGTTAATATAGATGGCGCCCTCGTGAAGCAAACGTCTGGCCTCCCCTTTAGAACCAGCCAGCCCTGCACTGATCAAAACTTCTATCAGTTCACTGCCATTAACCCTAGCCACGACAGGAATTTCGGACCGCAGTTCTTCCAAATCTTCTTCAAATACTGCCCCAAAGTCACCCTTGAAGACTGCAGCCGTAACATTTTGGACACGAACGGCTCTGTCCTGCCCGTGAACAAGCTTGGTCACTTCGTAAGCAAGAGTCTTCTGTGCAAGGCGCTGTGAAGGATCGTTTCTAAAGTCGGACATAATGCGTTCAATTTCTTCCTTTGGGAGCAGCGTGAAAATCTTAAGATAGTCTTCTACTCCTTCATCGTCGGCATTAAGCCAGAACTGATAAAACTTATAGACGCTGGTCAATCCTTCGTCCAACCAAACAGCTCCTTCTTCGCTCTTGCCAAACTTTTTGCCGGTTGTCTTATTAATAACAAGCGGGGCTGACCAAACATGGGCTTCTTGTCCCGTGATACGACGGATTAGCTCTACTCCAGCTATACTATTACCCCACTGGTCAGAGCCGCAAACCTGCAAAGTAACTCCCATCTCACGGAACATGTGTAAGAAGTCATATCCCTGTATCAGTGAGTAACTAAATTCGGCGTAGCTTATTCCTGCGCCACCTTCTTTTAGGCGCGTCTGCACAAAGTCGCGACCTAACATTTGGCGCATAGGCACATGCTTGCCTACATCGCGCAAGAACTCCAAGTAAGTAATGTCCTTAAACCAGTCATAGTTGTCTACAAGCGTAAACTCCTTGCCTTCAAATATTTGTGTGTATTGCTTGGCAATCGCCTCTTTATTGGCTGCCACTTCTTCCAGCGGCTTGAGAACCCGCTCCTCAGTCTTGCCATCAGGGTCACCGATCATTCCCGTTGCTCCGCCTACCAACAGCACCGCCCCATGGCCGTGATCAATGAAGTGGCGCACCATCATTGCAGCTGCTAGATTACCAATTTGCATAGAAGGGGCGCTTGGGTCGACACCCCAATAAAATGCAAGCGGTTTGCCATCTAGTTCTGCTATTTCTTTGAAAGTAGTTTGGTTTACGAAACCTCGCCACTGTAGCTCTTCCGATAATGTCATAGCTATATACTATAACAACTCTTATGAATGATGCTTATTTAAACTTGTAACGTTTCATATTTGCTATAATAAGTTCAAGCTAATGTTAGGCTTAACTGGGAGAACACCTACGACTTCATGAAGAGCAATAAGCGTTCCCGTTTGGGGCGAGTAAGTTCATCTGCTCGTAAGAGTAAGAACACTTTTGTCACCAAATCCGGACAAACCATCAAGATTCACAGAAACGTCGTTGAGAAAATTCATGCCCGCCGTGATGCTAGAGCACGTAAGCGCGCCCTGAGACTGGCCGGCATGCCGAAAAGCCGCATCAAGCGCTTCTTCTATCGCATGCACCCAAAGCGCTTGTACAAATATTGGTTCAGCCGCGAAGGTCTTGTCATGGCCTTAAAGGTTACCGGCATAGGTATCGTAGCTGGCTTTTTACTGCTTATAGGGCTTTTTGCATATTTCAGAAAAGACTTGCCTAACCTTAGGGATATTTCAGGGAATAACCTTGGTGGGAGTATTCGCTATTATGACCGCACAGGGCAAACACTGCTCTGGGAAGACTATGATGCGGTTAAGAGAATCCCGGTTCAGGGCGACGTTGCCGAGTTTATGAAGGACGCCACAATTGCGATTGAAGATAAAGACTTCTTTAGTCATGGCGGTTTCGATGTAAGGGGTATAAGTCGTGCGGCCTGGAACAATGCTTTTGGTGGTCAAGGCACAACACAGGGTGGTTCTACTATCACACAGCAGCTAGTTAAGCTTACTCAGAACTGGACAAACGAACGCACCTATACCCGCAAGATCAAGGAGCTTATTCTATCAGTAGAACTGGAGAGGACATACAGTAAACAAGAAATTTTGCACGGCTACCTTGACACGGCTCCTTATGGTGACATTACCTACGGCGTAGAAGCCGCAACGCAAGACTACTTCCATAAATCTGCCAAGGAATTAACGCTTGATGAGGCGGCCTTTCTTGCCGCAATGCCTCAGTCACCAACTTATTATTCACCTTATGGAGCGCGATATAACAGAGACGCGCTAATAGGTCGGCAGCACTACATTCTTGAGCTGATGGCCGAACAGGGTATGATCACCAAACAACAGCGCGACGAGGCTAAGCAAATTGACACGCTTGCCAAAATCAAAGATCGCAAACCCAAATACGAAGGTATACAAGCGCCTTGGTTTGTTTTGACGGCTAAAGAGCACCTACAGGAAAGATGTAAAGAAACAGTTCAATGTGGCGGCTGGAAAGTAACGACTACGCTTGATTTAGGTTTGCAGAAGAAGGCCGAGGAGCAGATTCAAAAGGGTTTAGTACAAGTGCGCCGCCAAGGTGGCGACAGCGCAGCTTTTGTTGCAGAAGATGTTAAGACGGGTCAAGTTGTGGCGTTGGTCGGCGGTGCGGATTTCTTTGCCGACAATAACTGGCGCGAAGTCAATTATGCTCGCGCAAAATTACCTCCAGGTTCAAGTATAAAGCCGTATGATTACGTTTCGCTGATTGAGCATACTGATCAGTTTGGTGCTGGTTCGGTCCTTTACGACACTCTAGGTCCAATCGATGGTTATCCATGTACGACCGGGCCGCGAAGAGATGGCAACTGTGCCATTAACTATGACCTGAGGTTCCCGGGGCCATTGACTTTGCGTTATGCGCTTGGAGGCTCGCGTAATATACCAGCAATGAAAGCCATGCTAATAGCTGGCATAGACAAGACAATAGAAACTGCGAACAAGATGATGGGTGCCGAGGATCATGGCTACAGTTGTTATACTGATGAGCAACTTACGCAAAAGGGTCCATGTTATGCTTCTGCCGCTATTGGAGACGGTGCATACTTGCAATTAGATGAGCATGTACATGGCTTCAGTACGCTTTCCCGTAACGGCAACCGCATTCCTCAGACTTATATCCTGAAAATCGAGGATGCCGGCGGTAAGACAGTTGACGAGTGGAAGCCAAGCCAAGGCGAGCAGGTCGTACGCGATGAGTCAGCATACATCGTAAACGACATACTGTCTGATCCAAAGGCCAGCTACTTAAGCCGTAAGCCTCACAACTATAAAGGCCATAAGATGTCGTACAAGACCGGTACTACCAACGATTCCAAGGATGGGTGGATGATGGGTTATTCAACCTACTATGCCGCCGGTGTTTGGGTCGGCTATCACAACCGCAGCGTCGAAATGCGAGGCTTCATGGAGAATATGACCCAGCCAATTCTGCAAGGATGGTTACAGGCCGCTCATGATAACTTGCAGCCCGAAGAAAGGCCACGTCCTGCCGGAATACAGGTGCTGCCTGCGTTCGTTGTTCGAAACCATGTAGGCGTAGGCTCAGTAGAGCCAAGTCCTTCCACGGATCTTTACCCTTCCTGGTTCAAGAAAAAGGTCAGCAGCAAGAGGCAGACTATTGACAAAGTGTCGAACAAGCTTGCGACGGAATGTACTCCTGCACGTGCTCGCGAAGAAGTAACAGGCGGCAATGCCGCCAACTTCTCGGGCGACCGTTTCGTTAATCAGGGTGCAAACACGGAGGAAAAAGACGACGTTCACAAGTGCGATGATATAAGGCCAAGTATTAGTATCAGCGTATCTCCGCAAGGTGGTGGTAGTTACTTGATAGGTGCTACTGTGGCGCAGGGCACTCATCCCCTATCGAGTGACCGGTTCCCCGGTACGGTTAACTTCAGCATAGACGGACAGATTATCCGCTCAGTCCAAGTTAGCGGTTCCGGTCCTATCGGCTCATTTACCTACACTCCTACCTTTAGCGGCACTAAAACTATTAATGCAGAAGTAATTGATAGCGTACTTTATGACGGATCTGATAGTGCACAGATTACCGGTTCAGGTTCAATAGAGGGAGGTGACGAAGACGACAACGACCCTTTAACGATAACAAACCCCGCGGACGGCGCGGACGTGAACTCCGCGACGGTGACGATTAGCTGGACGGGTGGAGCTGCCCCGTACACAGTCAAAAGCAACGGCACAAACGTAGCTTGTGACCCTAATGCAACAAGTTGTTTGCTCGTTTTAACAAGCGGTAACGGCAGTTCATATACCGTTGTTGTGAGTGGTGGTGGCTCTTCAGATACAGTCGTATTTACAAGGTAAAGATTGTTTTACTTGCCTTCTAAGAAAGTATTAAGCGCAGATCTGATGTCACGAACACCGTGATACTTGGATGGGTTCTTTTCCTTAATTACGGGACCAATCGATAAATCAAAGCCCAGCTTTTTTGCTTCCGCTACCCGCTTTTCAACAAACGGCACATGTCGAACTTCCCCAGATAGGCCTACTTCCCCGAACACTACGGCATTTTGTTTTAGCTGCATGCCCCGTGCCGCAGAAGCAATAGCCATGCATATAGCTAAATCAGCCGCCGGCTCCGTTAAGCGGATGCCTCCTACTATATTGATATAAATGTCTTGATCGGCCAGGTTTAGCTTGGTTCGCTTTTCTAACATAGCGACAAGCAGGTTGATGCGGTTGAGATCTATACCGCTAGCGGTCCTTTTGGGGTAGCCGTAGCTTGTACGATTAACAAGCGCCTGCACCTCGACTAGAAGCGGCCGAGTACCCTCAAGCGTTGCAAGCACAATAGAGCCATCACTTACTTGGCGTTCAGCAAGCAACGCGGCAGACGGGTTACTTACTGGTTGCAGCCCCATATCGGTCATCTCAAATATGCCGGCCTCGCTAGTAGTTCCATAACGATTCTTTACGGCTCTTAACACCTTAAAGCCGCCATATCTATCACCTTCTAATTGCAGAACTACATCAACTACGTGTTCAAGTACTTTAGGCCCGGCAATTGAGCCTTCTTTCGTAACGTGACCAACTAAAACAAGTGCTGTTTCGGCCTGTTTAGCAGCAGCACTCAATAAATGCGTGCTGTTAGTAATTTGACTTATGGTACCGGCTGGCGAAGCAATAGCATTACAGCTGATTGTCTGGATCGAATCTACGATAACTGCCTTGTATTTACCGTCAGAAATAGTAGCTGCGATGTCGTCGGCGACAGTGCTGGTTGCCAGCTGCAGCTGTTTGGCTTTGGTACCTATTCGTGAGGCTCTTATACCAATCTGATGGGCTGACTCCTCGCCGCTAACATAAAGCACAGGGTAGTTCCTTGCTAAATCGTGGGCCAGTTGAAGAAGCAACGTGCTCTTGCCTATGCCGGGCTGACCGGCTATGAGATTAACGCTGCCGGCCACAAGCCCACCGCCCAGCACTTCGTCTACCTCTTTGACGCCGCTAAGCAAGCGCGGTCGGTCATGGCTCGCTGCATCGACAATACTTTGAGCTTGCAGTAAATTGCCGCTCGTCCTAACAGCTGTCTCCTGGATAACTAGCTGCTCATCAAGAGTATTCCATTGGCCGCATACATGACAACGTCCGCTCCAAGAGCTGCTTTCAGCTCCACAGCTTGAACACACATACCTCACGCTCTCTCGTTTTGCCATAAACTTAGTATAACGGTATATGCTGAAATTATAGAGCTTCCTGCTGACTGCTTATAGAATTTATCAACTTCCTCTGCTCTATGGCTAGCGAGTTATGCTCTTCAATAAGTTGATTAAATTGTTTTACTTTAGCATTATAATCGGCTATTAATCCGCGATAGTCATTGACCTGTCGGTTATAAGCCGGCACGGCAGCGTTGTATTCTTCAATTCGGCCGCTATCTCTTAGTTCGTTTAGCCTTTCGCCCGACGACATAAGCTCAGACTCGCGCCTGCTGATTACCTGTCTTTGAGCAGCAAGCTGCTTCTCCAGCTCCTCAATTTCATTGATTAGAATCTGTATGCGGTTTTTCTGTTCAGTGAAAATCGCTTCATAGCGTTCAGAAAACCCCACAACAGCTTGCCGGTCCTCAAAATAACGAGCGTAGTAGTCCTCTAACTCCTTAGGTAGCTCTCTCACTTCGGTCCCCAAAATAGAATGAAGCTCATTTGCAACCGATGAAGCATCGCGTACGTGGTAGGAATTAACAATTTTTTTTAGACGCTCATCATTAAGCCTGTCGAAGTAATTTTGCGCCAGTACATCAATACGTTTACGCTCGGCACTGCTTAGCCGATCATATGCAGCATGCAGCATTTCATGCGCAGCAGTAACTTCTTCTACACCTTCAAGTCGCGGGTCGGTCACATCGAAAATGTATATAGCGGTGTGCGTTATGTAACAACCGAGTACAATTGTCTGCTCGTACCCCGAGCAATTATTATTAAATGCCTCCCTGTCATTGAGTTGCGGCTTATGAACATAGAAGAGCCTTCGTCCATGGTCGGTCATTCTCGTGTGGTCGGCCAGCTCAGCTATACGTGAGGGAGGCACGTAATCTCTAAGCCGCCACCAGTCATATATGTTCTGACGCTGCCAGGCGACGAAGCCTAGGCCAGCAAGGATTATTGTCAAAAATATTAGTGATAATGCCCGGCGGAACGCTACCATAGCGCTAGTCTACCACGGCCGTTATTAAACCGTTACGGCCTCTTCGGTGGCGCGTTCGTATGCAAGATCATTACCCTCTACGCCCACCTGCACGATGTCGCCTTTTTGGTAATTGTTCTCAAGCAGCTGCATAGCTACATGGTCTTCAATCGTATCCTGTAACAAGCGTCTCATGGGTCGAACGCCATTGTGCGCGTCATATCCATGGCGCAATAAGTGTCGTTTAGCAGGTTGGCTTACTTGTAGCCCAAGACCGTGTTTAACTAGCCGTTGACGCAGCTCATCCAGCTGAAGGTCAAGTATCTTAAGCACGTCTTTTTTGGTCAAAGCTCGGAACACCATAATTTTGTCGATACGGTTAAGTAGTTCCGGACGCATCATTTTCTTGAGCTCTTCTAGAACCTTGTCCTTATTCGCGGCATGTAAAGCATCAAGATCTTTAAGTTCGTCCGGCCTCACAGCATGAAAGCCCAGATTAGCTTCTTTTTGCAGTTTCTCAGCTCCAACGTTGCTAGTCATTATGATTATGGTATTAGTAAAGTCGATTTTGCGGCCTTTAGCGTCGGTCAAAACACCGTCCTCTAAAATCTGGAGCAGCATGTTAAAGACCTCAGGATGCGCTTTTTCTATTTCATCAAACAGCACTAAACTATATGGTTGACGTCTGATTTTATCAGTAAGCTGACCGCCGTCATCATACCCGATATACCCGGCTGGCGCACCTACAAGCCGCGCTGCGGTATGTCGTTCGCTGAATTCACTCATGTCTATTTTTATAAGTGAGTCGTCGCTGCCAAAAAATTCACGTGCTAACACACGGGCAAGCTCGGTTTTCCCCACTCCGGTAGGCCCAAGAAAAATAAACGAACCTATAGGTCGGCTGCCCGTGCTTATACCGACCCTGTTTCTACGGACCGCCTTAGATATGGCTTCCACGGCTTCTCTTTGTCCGATTACGTACCTGCTGAGTGTTTTCTCCAAAGCTAGCAAGTACTTCGCTTCAGCGCGTATGACCTTTCGGACAGGCACACCCGTCATCCGCGCGATAACTTCAGCAACGTCATCACTGCTCATAACCAGCTTGTTGGTGGTTTTAGCCTCTGTTTCAATATTTTTCATATCTTCACTGATTTGACTGGACCGTTGCTTGTAGCGAGCCGCCTTTTCATAATCGCCGCTCTCAGCTGATTCTTCCATGCGTAGGTTCACAAGCTTTAGCTCTTTTTGAAGTTTACGCAGTTGGGGCGGAGTCTTGCCCTTGTCTACCCTAAGGTGTGCTGCTGTTTCATCAAGCAGATCAATGGCTTTGTCGGGCATATACCGGTCATTGACATAACGTTTTGCCAGCAGAACCGTGTCTTCAAGCACCTCATCGCTGACTTTTACGCCATGGAACCTTTCATAATGTTTTCTCAATCCTTTTAAAATAGCCAGGGTTTCGGGCACTGTAGTTTCGGGCACTTGTATGGGTTGGAAGCGGCGCTCTAACGCAGCATCTTTTTCGATGTGTTTGGTGTATTCGTCTGTAGTTGTAGCGCCTATAACCTGTATCTTGCCCCTTGCTAAAGCCGGCTTGAGTATATTCCCGGCATCCATCGCGCCTTCAGCCGCTCCGGCTCCCACTATAAGGTGCAGTTCATCTATGAAAACTATGGCCTTCTTGTCATTTTCGAGCTCACTCATTACCTTCTTGAGTCGTTCCTCAAACTCGCCGCGGTACTTTGTCCCTGCTATCATCCCTGCAAGGTCAAGCATTATAATGCGCTTGTCTAGTAAGCTGTCAGGAACATCTTCACTCACTATACGCTGAGCCAACCCTTCCACAATTGCTGTTTTGCCGACTCCAGGCTCACCTATTAATACGGGGTTATTCTTCGTTCTGCGGTTCAGTATAGTGATCACTCGGCGGATTTGGGCATCACGGCCTACAACAGGATCAAGCTTGTTTTTAGCTGCTTGGGCAGTCAAATCAGTACCGAAGAAATCCAGTGCAGTCTTGCGCTGCTTCTTGCCGAGATGACGGCTTTCGGTAGCGTGCTCGCTTTCGTCTTCATACTGCTGACGATTGAGGAACTGTTCAAGCTCGCTCATAAGCGCATCAACTGCAACGTTCATATCACGCAGCAGAATGGTTGCCCTGGCATTCTTTTGGCTCAGAATGCTGTAGAGTATGTGTTCTGTACCGCAATACTCCTGATTGAAATCCTGGGCAACGTCATAAGCCATTTTGAGCGTTAATTTAGCAGTCTCGCTCAACCCCTTGGCCCCCAAATTGATAACCAATGTTTTTGGCGTAAGATTAAGCGCCAAACGTGCTCGGTCAAGCGTAACACCGACACCCTCGAGCATCTTGGCGCCAATACTTGAATCTTGTGCCAATACACCAAGCAGTAGGTGCTCGGTGCCAATGTAAGCACTGCCGAAGCTCCTTGCAATCGCATCAGCATGCTTAAGACTTTGCAAGGCATTGTTCGTCAGATGATTTAAAAACTCTTGAAAATCAGGTGACTGTGGCATCATATATGAAATCGAGGCTTTGAAACATCCGCCCTTACATGCAGTTTGCCTGCTCCGCTGCAGATATCTATGCCCACTCTTCCCTCTCTTTATTATTTAGTCACGGCTCAAATGACCGCTACTACCATAATACCACTTAGCACTCGACCGTCAAGAGTGCTAAGTACCAAGGGCTATACCAGGTTTATGGCAAGCTCTACATAGCCCAGACCGGTTAAGCCTTAGAGGATATTGCTAGCTCGCGTCTTCGCCGTGTTCTTCTATTGCTTCAAGAAGTGATGACTCAAGCTCCGTCTTTTTCTTGAGTTTCTGCACGACAGGTTTGCTTTCGGTAGTACTTATCTGCGGTTCCGCAGTCTCCCCGACAATGTCAATCTCATATCCCGTAAGCTTGCTTGCCAAACGTACGTTCTGTCCGCTTTTACCTATAGCAATACTAAGCTGATCTTCCGGTACGACTACCTGAGCCTTGTTATTCTTTTCATCAATATTAACTGACGTAACCTTGGTGGGGCTCAGAGCATTAATGATATACGTGGCAGGGTCGTCACTCCACACGACGATATCAATCTTTTCCTGGTCGCCGGTTTCGCTCATAACAGCGTTGACACGTGTACCGTGCCCACCGACGAATGTACCAACCGGATCCACGCCCGGCACGTTTCCGTGCACGGCTAATTTGGTCCTGACACCTGCTTCACGGGCAATACCCTTAATCTCGACTGCACCGTTTTCCATTTCCGGAACCTCAGCACGGAATAACCATTCAACGAATTGGGCATTCCCTCTTGATACTACGAGCTGGGGACCACGAAATCCCCGCTCAACGTCTTTTAAGAAAACCTTTAGCCGCTGGCCCGGAAAGTAGCGCTCACCCTGTATCTGTTCACTACGGGGCATAATTCCCTGTGCCTTACCAAGATCAATGCGTACAATATTTCCTTCTACGCGGGCTACGATACCATTAATTACCGTACCAATTTTGTCTTCGTACTCGTTCATAATGATCTCCCGTTCAGCTTCACGCAGCCGCTGCAAAATTACCTGCTTGGCTGTCTGCGCTGCCACGCGGCCAAAGTTCTCGACATTTTCTTTTACCTCGACTGTTTCACCGACTTTTACTCCCTTTTTTAAGGCGGCTGCATCACTTACGCTGATCTCAAAGTTAGGGTCATCAACTTTTTCAACGACCTCCTTGGTTACATACGCAGTCAGGTCACCCGTATTGAGATTCATGCTTACGCGTACTTCTTGCTCGCGGTCACCGTAATCACGGCGATATGCAGCAGCTAAAGCCTGCTCGACAACTTCCTGTACTGCATCCTCAGGCAAGTTCTTTTCCTCGGCGATTACTTTAATTGCTGCTGCCAGTTGCTTCATGTCTAAGTCCATGGTGCTCTCCTTTTATGGTTATGGGCAAACTTACGCCTCTGCGGTTCGTATATGAAAAAAGCCGACCTGCCGGCCGACCTATTACATAGTTTATACTATATCTTTAAGAACAATCGGTCAAGCTGAAGCCCTAAATCGCAAGCCCGTATGCGATAACGCTAGCTTTGGCTGACTGTCTTATAATTTACGGCTGGCTCTGCCGTACCGGGGACTTGCTGACTTTCACTAGGTCTTACAACTTTATTAACGCACTCCGCCAAGCACATTACCGCAAAGTGGCAGTCCTCACAAGAGGCGGCAGTCAAATCGCCCGCTTGTCTTAGCTCATTTATTTCTGCTACCTCTTCCATGAAACCTATTAAGCACGGGTAATCTCAAAAGGTCAATGCGCTGCAGTTCCGAACAGAGAGCATGCCGTGTTAAACTTACATACAATGAGCAAAAACGTTACGAGACTTTATAAGCAGTTCCAGCCCAGCCACTACGAACTTGAGCTTGTACCCGACCGAGATAAAATGACCTTTATTGGCACCGTAATTATTGCAGGCAAGAAGGTAGGCCGACCGTCAATGCGGCTTTCCTTTCATCAAAACGATCTACAAATAACATCGGCAACCGTTACAAAACACGATAAAAAGGGCGATAAAGCCCTGGGTGTCTCCCGCATCAATCACCACAAATCTTTTGATGAGGTGCGCTTGCACACCAACGAAATGGTATATCCAGGACAGTACACAGTCGAGCTTAGGTTCACGGGGAAGATTACGCGCGCAATGAACGGCATATATCCGTGCTTCTTTACTCACAAGGGTCAACAAAAAAAATTAATCGCCACCCAGTTTGAAAGCCATCATGCACGTGAGGTTTTCCCATGTATTGACGAACCTGAAGCTAAAGCAACGTTTGACCTTACTTTAGCTACTCCAGCAGGCGAAACAGTTATCGCTAATACGCCTGCTAAAAGTAGCAAAGAAAGGGATGGCCTAGTTACTACCACGTTCGAAACAACGCCACGCATGCCGACATACCTGTTGGGTTTCGTCTTTGGAGAGCTGGGTTATAAGGAAGCCATTACAAAAGACGGAGTCACTGTCAGAGCATATGCTACTCCCGACAATGTAGTGTTTACCGAGTTTGCTCTTGATGTAGCAGTTAAATGCTTAGAATTTTACAATAACTACTTCGGCATAGACTACCCTCTCAAAAAATGTGACTTTATAGCCTTGCCGGATTTTGCATCCGGGGCAATGGAGAACTGGGGTTGCATAACCTTTCGTGAGCAAACCATGCTTGTAGATCCACAGAACACAACCCTCACAAGTAAGCAATACGTAGCTATGGTTGTTGCTCATGAGTTGGCTCATCAGTGGTTCGGAAATCTTGTTACGATGCGCTGGTGGACAGACCTATGGCTTAATGAGGGTTTTGCCAGCTGGATAGAGTTCTTGGCCGTTGATCACATTTTCCCCGAATGGGAAATGTGGACACAGTTTGCAGTCGACGAGCAGCAGCAAGCATTACGCCTTGACGCTCTTGAGCATACACATCCAATTGAAGTCCCTGTTTATCATCCTGACGAGATCAGAAGCATCTTTGACGCGATCAGTTACAGCAAGGGTGCCAGCGTGATCCATATGCTCCACGAATATCTAGGGTACGATAGTTTTCGCGATGGTTTACGCCACTACTTAAAACGTCACGAGTATGGCAACACGGATACGGTAGATT
>CBKXXB010000011.1:0-29476 GCA_966685145.1 uncultured bacterium
CGGTTTTTCTCATCGCTCATCGGCACAGCCGACCCTGCAATGGCAGGGCAGGCTTGCTGCTCTTTTCCCTTCAGAAACAGAGCTTTATCATCTAGGACGTGACTTTAGAATTTCTAATACACGCTCTTTGTTATCGATTGCTAAATTATGGCGTCCGGAAATTGTCTGCAAGCGTATATTTTGACTGAGCTTTAGATTGCGGAAGTTATTAGCGATAATCGGTGATTCTTTGTCTCCATAGATAACTTCAGTAGGAGCGGCAATATCGACCAAGTCACTTTTTGCGTCTTGGTGCACGACTACTTGATCAAGCGTTTGTGCATATGATTGCCAGGTGTGGAGCAGGCTGTCCTGTGCAACTCTCTTTGGCAGGTCTTTGAGGTATAGCGGAGCAAGGTGTCTGGTAATAGGTCTTAAGGTTTTGCACCACGCGGTACATAAAAACCGGGAAGTCGGCCCAAAGTAAGCCAGCTCACGCAATTTGCCGCCGCGGGTAATGTCTTGCTTGGCTTCTGCCGGGCTCTTATATATTGGCAGTGAAAACAGAAACAGTCTGTTGACCAGCTCCGGTGAGCGATTTGCTAACTTGAGTGCCAGCAAGGCGCCTGTAGAATGTCCGACTAGGGTAAGTGGCTGGCTAATGCCGATACTATGCAGCGTCTCTTCGATGCTGGCTAGATGAGTCTCGGCGGTATAGGTAACGTCTTTGGGCTTTGGGCTTTGGCCGAAACCCAGCAGATCAATAGCAATTACCCGATGTGATTTACGGAGTTCGGGTATGAGCTCTTCCCAATAACGAAGCGAACCGGCCATGCCGTGCAGCAGTACAATAGTCGGTCCTTGCCCGGTATCGGTAAAGTTAAGCAGCATGATTCTTTAAGCCTATCACGACTTATCTTTCAAGTGATTAACAGATGTGGTATATTGACCCCTGTTGCATTTGCAACTATATAATTGACCAAACGAAAGCCTGCCTGTTTGGCCAATTGAGAGGAAAGCGACTTTAAATGAAACCGAGTCTTTAGGTTTTCATGGAGGCTGGCCATCGGTTTCGATGTGGCGGTGTAGCTCAGTCGGTTAGAGCACAGGACTCATAAGCCTGGGGTCACTGGTTCGAATCCAGTCACCGCTACCACGTCAGAACTAATATAACCCCACTACAATTTCGACGATCAAGTAGTCAAAATCGGGTGGGGTTTTGTACTGTTTCGCCTTCGTCCTGCGAAGCCCTAGCGAAACTACTAGTCTTCTCCGGAAACGGTTACAAGCATCGCTTTTTGATCCGTCTAAAGCATTTATAGCTTTACAAGCACTAGCATGACAAGCTATACTGAAGTCTCAGTATGACCATACTGAATGATCACGAAACGATTCCATTAATCGAAGCACCAGAAGCGGCCAATGGCCGTTTTTTTATTACTGAACCCGTGCTAGATGAGGTGCCAGCTAGTTTCTCGAGACCGTCTCTTGGTGAGCTGGCTGCACGAAGCGAAGCGGCCCGTGCTGAACTGAATATAATGAACCCTGAAGATTGGACCCGTCACACGAATCGCATCGGAGATCTCATTCGCGGTAGCCGTGACCCGGAAGTTGTGCGTGAGGTCGCGCGAATCGAAAATCTGCTGGAAGAAGCGGCTCTTTATCATGACACTTTAAGCCTGTTAAGAAGAGCGGGCAATATCAGCATCCGGACATTTGATTAAAAGGCTTACAACCAGCGGTTGAGTTCCGCGTTATTCAGCCGATCGTGGTGGTTCATTGTATATTCGGCTACCAGAATGCTGCGCAGGGCCCGACCGAAAGTACCATGGCTGACCACGAGCAGGTTGGTAGTGTCCAGTGTCTTCATCCAGTTCAAGGCCAAGTGTGCGCGCTCGACAATAGTGTCGTCTGTTTCTATATCAGAAAAGCCATCCAGGTCCAAGTCGGGCGCCCATGGTTTGCCTTCGAGCGAGCCGAAATCGCGTTCAACCAACAGCCTGTTGGTAATAATCTTTTCCTCAGGATAACCAATCTCTTTGGCTATAATCTTGGCTGTTTCATGCGCGCGCGACAGCGGCGAGCTTACAATTAGATCAATATGCAAATCCTTAATTCGCTTGCCGGCTTCTCTGGCTTGGTTGCGGCCCTCCTCCGTTAAGGGGGTATCGGTCAGGCCACTGAAATGTCCGGAGGTGTTCATCGTGCTTCTTGCGTGACGTATAAAGTAAAGTCTCTTCACGCGACCAGTTTCGCATTATGTAAGCGTCGTTGTCCAGCCAACCGGAGTAGAATATAGGTATGAAATTAGAGCTGGAACCGGGTGTGTACGTTGTGGCCGTTTCGGGAGGCGTTGATTCGATGGTGCTGCTTGATCTTCTCAGGCGCCAAAAAGACCTCAAGTTAGTAGTCGCGCACTTGGACCATGGTATCAGGTCCGATTCAGATCTCGATAGGCAGCTTGTGCAACAAGTGGCCTCTAAGCACGGGCTGGCATTTGTATATAACACTGCTCAACTTGGTCCGGGAGCCAGTGAAGCTTTGGCCCGTAAGGCACGCTACAATTTCTTACGCCGCGTGCAACTAGCGACTAACGCTACAGCCATTGTTACGGCGCATCACCAGGACGACTTGATTGAAACGGCTATATTGAATCTGCTGCGCGGCACAGGGCGCAAAGGACTGTCCTCGCTCGGCGACGACAAACATCTGCGGCGCCCGCTGCTTCATGTATCAAAAGAAGAGCTTAAGGACTACGCCAAGGAACATGGTTTAGTCTGGCGCGAGGATACTACTAACGAGGACACCCGTTATCTGCGTAATCACATTCGTAAGCACATAATGCCGGCATTGACTCCTCGCCATAGGCGGCAATTCCTGGATTTACTTCAAAGTGCCAGGGATACCAATCAGGCGCTGGACACGGAACTTGAAAACCACTTTAAGCTGCATCCTGACCCTAATGCTCTTGAGCGTCATCTATTTATCAACCTGCCGCATCCAGTAGCGCTCGAAGTCATAGCCAGCTGGTTGAGACGCCATAATATAAGGCAGTTTGACAAAACGCTTCTTGAAAGGCTGGTTATAGCGGCTAAGACTTTGGAGGCAGGCAAGCGGGTAGACATAGATGGTCGTCATGAGCTGGTTGTGCATAAAGACCGCATGGAGCTCAAGAAGCGTTAGCTTTAATTCCAAACAGTCACCCTAAGCTATAGTCATACTAACAGCGGTGTGTATAATAAGTCGGTATGGATAAGAAGCCATTTCAGTCCACTCCGGGGGGTCCAAAGAATCGTCGAGGTTTTAAGAACTTCGGCTTCATCGCATTAATTATTTTATTTGGCCTTATTATTTTTGCTGCTTACGGCCAGCCAAACAAGCTTAAAGAAGTTCCTTTGTCTGATGTAGTGCGTCGAGCCAACAGTGGTGAAATCAGTAAGATAACCATCAAAGACAATACACTGGAGGTTACTAAGAAGGGCGAGGACAAGCCAAGTGAAACATCGACTAAGGAGAGCGGCTCAACTATTTATGAGCAGGGTCTTCGAACAGATGTAGAGGGCTTAGTCGTAGATCCTCAACCGGCTTCATCGGCCGGGTCAACCTGGGCCAGTATAGGCATAAATCTTTTGCCAGTTATTATTATTAGTCTGGTTCTGTTCTTTATGCTGAGAAGTGCCCAAGGACAGGGTAATCAGGCGCTGTCGTTCGGCAAAAGCCGGGCTCGCTTGTATGGGAATGAAAAGGACAAAGTGACCTTTGCCAACATTGCAGGTAGTGATGAAGCCAAGCAAGACCTGGAAGAAGTAGTTGAGTTCCTGAAATTCCCTAAGAAATTCGAGAGCGTTGGAGCACGCATACCCAAAGGCGTGCTGCTTGTCGGGCCTCCAGGAACTGGTAAAACAATGCTTGCCCGCGCCGTAGCGGGTGAAGCCAATGCCCCGTTCTTCAGTATTTCCGGTTCTGAGTTTGTGGAAATGTTTGTGGGTGTCGGTGCCAGCCGTGTGCGCGACCTCTTTGCCAAGGCAAAGAAGAATGCTCCGTGCATTATCTTCATTGATGAAATTGACGCAGTAGGGCGGAGGCGTGGTTCAGGTATGGGGGGCGGTCATGACGAGCGCGAACAGACATTGAATCAGATACTTGTTGAAATGGACGGCTTTGAGCAGGGCACTAACGTAATTGTGCTGGCTGCGACTAACCGCGCTGATGTTCTTGATCCGGCTCTGCTTCGTCCCGGAAGATTTGACCGCCGTGTCAATATAAGCCTTCCTGACCGCAAAGACCGCGAGGCTATACTGAAGGTGCATTTTTCCAAGAAGCCAGTGTCCAAAACTGTCGACCTGGATGCCTTAGCGGCAAAGACGGCTGGTTCATCCGGTGCCGATCTGGCTAATATTGCCAACGAGGCGGCCATCATTGCGGCACGTAAGAACCGCCGCGAAATAATTCAAAGCGATGTTACAGAAGCTTTTGAGAAAGTTGCGATCGGGCCCGAGCGCAAGAGCAAGATCATGAGCGACAAAGAAAAAGAATTGACCGCTTATCACGAAGCCGGTCACGCTATTGTCGGACATGTACTGCCGGACAGCGATATGGTGCACAAAGTCACTATTATCCCCCGCGGCGGTACCGGCGGCGTGACCTGGTTTATTCCGCCCGAAGATAAAAGCTACCACAGTATTATCGAGTACAAAGACGTCCTTGCCCGCATGCTGGGCGGCCGTATTGCCGAAGAGATCATTTACGGGCCTGACAGGGTTACTACGGGTGCCGGCTCAGATTTACAGAAGGCTGCCGAACTGGCTCGCGAGATGGTAGTCAATCAAGGTATGGGCAAAAAACTACGTGACCAAGTCTTCCACGTTGAAGAAGGCATGATGCTTGAACGTATGGTGCACGAACGCCAGTACTCTGACGAAACGGCGAAAATCATTGATGACGAAGTAGAGGCCCTAATTACCGAAGCTGCAGAGCGTGCTCGGGCAGTCATGAAAGTAAACCGTGAAAAGCTTGAGGTCCTTAAAGATCGCCTGCTTGAGAAAGAAACAGTTGAAGCGGAAGAAGTCATTGAAATTCTAAACGGTTCGGTTTTGCCTAAAGCCGCCGCCCTCTACTAAGCAAGCCTGTGCATAAGTGAGCTAATTATAACAACACTTTTACTAGTGTGAAAAAGTCTGGTTTAAACTGTACCCTACTTTGGTGCGCTAACGTATTGACGTGTCTTGCATGAGACACCAGAATAAAAAGCGAACATAAGGTCAATAGAGGGGAATTAATATGATAGATGCGTCTATTAATGGTATAGGACGTTATTGGCGGCTTTGTCTAGTTCTTGTCGCAATGCTTTTTTTGACAGGTAGTTTGGGTCTTACGAGTAGTGCCGCACCAGCACCTCAGGCAAAACAGGCAAAATTGCCAGAAGTAGTTAATGAGCCTGAGATAAGAAGTGGTGAACTGCTCATAAAACTTAAACCATCGGCACGAAATGCTGTGGCTGAAAATGCCATACTAGGCAATACCGGGGTCGCGTCTCTTGATGCGCTTAACCGCGAAGTTGGAGCTTCAAATTTCCAAGAGCTATTCAACGACCAGAAAACTGCACTTGCTGGAACGCAGCTCGATGGCTGGTACAAGGTTGAGCTTCCTGGCAGCGGGAAGACGTTGCGGCGCAGCAAGAACGCCAAGGAGTTTGAGCGCTTGGAGCAGGTAATCCGTCGCTACGCGGCTAGTCCGAACGTAGAGGTGGCTGAACCTAACTACGTTGCTCATAGCACTCTTGCGCCAAATGACCCATGGTACAGTTCACGGGTTTTCTTTGGTAGCTACGATGATATGTGGGGACTTAAGAAGATTAATGCTGAAAGCGCCTGGAACTACACAACAGGTAGCAGCAGTGTGCTGGTTGCTGTTCATGATTCAGGCGTAGATGGTAATCACCCCGATATGGCAGCTAACATGTGGGCGGACGGCAGCGAGCCCCTAAACGGTGTCGATGATAACGGCAACGGTTATGTTGATGACCGCTTTGGTTGGGACTTCGTAAATAATGACCGTGATCCGAACGATGATGTTGGGCATGGCACGATGGTGGCCGGAATTATCGGTGCCGCCGGCAATAATGGCGACTATGTAGTCGGCACTAACTGGCAGGTTAAGATTATGGGGCTAAAAGTTCTTGCCAGTAACGGGAAAGGCACTGAAGACAACATCGTGCGCTCTATACGTTACGCTGCCGATAGGGGCGTCAAGGTATCTAACCTGAGCCTGAGCTGTTTATGTACCTCGGCTGCATATGATGATGCGGTCAAGTACGCTACTGACCGCGGGGTCGTTGTTGTCGCAGCGGCCGGCAATAACAATCAGGATGCGCTTAACGAAAGCCCAGCCAGCTCTGACGGAGCTATAACTGTTGGCGCAACGAACGTCAATGATCAACTGGCTGTTTTCAGGACTGACATACCCAATAGCGCTTCTAACTTCGGTCCGCGAATTGACGTGGTCGCGCCCGGCCATCAAATTCTTTCGATTCCTTCCAAGAACGGCCCGATGTGCGGTGTTTCTGATTACGGATATGTTTGCTACTCCAGTGGTACAAGCTTCTCTGCACCGTTTGTAGCTGGTGTCGCTGCTCTGATCAAGGCTCGCAATCCTGGTTGGACAAACCGGGAAATAACCCAAACTTTGCGTACAAGCAGTATCGATATCGGATCAAGCGGCAAAGACAACCAGTTCGGTTATGGACGACTTGACGCTGCACGAGCACTGTCACAGGTCATTATGAACCAGCGTCCTATAACTCCATACTTCAGCAACCTAAGCAGTAGATCCAAGCATGTCTTGAACGTCGGGCAAAATGCAATTGTGGTTAATGGTGCTATGCCTGGTCCTAACTTCAGCAACTATGTAGTGGAGCTTGGCAAGGGACGTAGCCCCAGCACCTGGAGCAGGGCTGTAGAGACCAATGCTACGCGCCAGCTAAATAGTTCCGGGCCCATAGCTACTATCGGCTCACAATTCTTTGACGGTAGTTTCTATACCATACGTTTCACGGCATTTACGGCCGGTGGCCAGCGCTTTGAAGCTCAGGTATTTGATGTGCAGCTCGGCACAGCAAGCGTCGGTCAGCCGCCTTCAGTCAGCATAACCTACCCAGCTCTTAACCAGACTGTTTCCGGTACGATCACAGTAAAAGCCAACATAACTGATGATAAAGGTGTTACCAAGGGTGAACTTTTGATAGATGGCCACAGACTTCTTGCGACCGACACCACAGCTCCATATGAGTTTGCTTGGAATACGGCTAACGAAACGAACGGGAACCATACCGTTACTGTGAAAGGTTACGATACTGACGGCAATGTTACTGAACAAACTATCGGAGTGGTAGTCTCTAACTCAACAACGCCGGTAAGCGACACTACTAAACCCACGGTTTCGATAAGCTCGCCCACTAACTATTCTTGGCTGAGAGGCACCGTTACTATTGCGGTCAGTGCTTCGGACAATGTCGGCGTCCAGAGAGTTGAGTTGTACTATGGCGATAACGTTCTTATCGGTACCGATACAACCGCTCCGTACACCTTCAGCTTTGATACCCGGGTAATGCCCAATGGCTATAATGCAATCGTGGCGGTTGCCTACGACGCAGCAAACAACGCCGGTAGCGCAGCTAACATCTACTACGTTTACAACTAGTAAAACAAACAATCTTTCGTTCAAGTAAAAGGCACGGCTTGCGGCCGTGCCTTTTTACGAGCGTTTTTGATACGTATTGCACCCAGACACCTTTAAGGTAATTTCTGGTTTCCAATTCTAAAGTTGCGCACCTATAATAGATACGAATGAATCGATTACTAAAGAAGGCCAATCGGCGCATATCATTTGGCGGCGCGGCGACTCTCCTTGTTGTTGTGGCGTTGATTGGACAGTTGCTTGGCTTTTTGCGTACCCGCTTAGTCAGTGCCAACTTCACTGTTCGTGACCCCGGCGCCTCAGATGCTTTCTTTGCCGCATTCCAGATACCTGATTTTTTCTTTTACACAATTGCCGCCGGTGCCCTTGGCGTAGCTTTCATACCGTTTTTGTCTGATCGTCTTGAAGCAGGAGACCGCAAGGGTGCCTGGGATTTGGCCAGCAGTATGCTGAATGTGTTGATTCTAGCGATGGGTGTAGTATCAGTTATCAGCCTTATTTTTGCGCCTTACTTTATACGTATTCTAGCACCTGGCTTGAGTGGTGAGCATTTTGACCAAGCAGTGTTTATCATGCGTCTTGTTTCGATTAACCCCCTTTTATTTTCCCTGTCGGGAATTTTGACCAGCATGCAGCAAACATTCGGTAGATTTTTCTTTTTTGCAATTGCACCACTTTTTTACAATCTGTCTATAATTCTGAGCATCTATCTGTCACGGGACACTATCGGTATAGTAGGCCTTGGTATTGGCGCACTTTTTGGCGGACTGCTTCAGCTACTGATAGCGTTTCTTGGTATGGCTGGGCTTGGATTCAAATGGCGTCCAACTATAAATTGGGAAAACCGGGAATTTAGAGGGGTATTGCGCCTCCTGCCTGCACGTTCACTTGACCAGGGTATTGATCAGGTTAACAGTATGGTGGAAATTAACCGTGCTTCAGCGCTGGGCGTAGGTACAATTAGTAACTACTCCTATGCTTTAACACTTATGAATGTGCCGGTTATGTTGCTTGGTAATTCTATAGCAATTGCAGCATTTCCGCGTCTGACTGAGCGTCTCAGTCAAGGCCGCCCGGATTTGTTTCGCCGCGACTTTCTAAGAATACTGCGCACAATTATCTGGATGACTATGCCGGTCCTTGTGATTTCGTACTTTTGTCGGGCTTACCTTGCGCGTCTTATTTATGCTGATGTAGCAAGAGAGGTGGCCTTGATATTTGGATACTTGGTAGTAGCAATTCTCTTTCGAATCATCTATAGCATGATATCGCGATATTTTTATGCTTACAAAGACACTAAAACACCACTTTTAGTATCCATCTTTGCAATTACGCTCAATATAGTACTGGCGTTTAATTTGGCTCGTCCTCAGCCGCTTGGTTATGGGATTTCCGGACTGGCAATGGCGCAATCAATAGTTGCCGTCAGTGAAGTACTGATACTGGTCGCGATAATGCTATACAGAGATCGTAAATTACTAGACCCGAGCTTTGGAAGTGCGATGCTCCGCATATTTTCGGTTACTGGCTTTAGTTTGTTGTCCGCGTTTATTATGATTTCGTACTTGCCGCTTCAGGCAAGTGACCGTGGCTTTGTAACCCTAGGAGGTAAACTAGCTATGATTAGCATAGTAACGCTTGCGGTACATACGGCAGTGTCGTGGGTATTTGAGCTAGAGGAAGCTAAGACAGTCCTCGCTAAAACAAAACAACTGATTCTTAAACCTATTCGGTTGGAATAGGAAAATCTTCGCTCAATGTCAAAGGAAGGGCTTCCTCAGGAAGAGGCAGAGCGTCGCCGTTGGTTGACTCGATTACGCTGGCGCTTGCTTGATAACCGAGTGCCATAACTCCTCTGGGTCGGTGTGGTCGCATGAGCCGATCAAAAGCTTCGCCTTGAGGGCCGGTGCGCCAAGCCATTGCTTGTGCAAATTCTTCTCTGTCTACCGGATCAGTATCCATAGTCATATTACATATTATAACACACTAGTTTAATAATTGTCAAAAGTATGCCAGTGCTTAGAAAATAATTTCGGCTATCAGATACTCAACTCCTTAAGACCTCTGTTATACTGAATGAGCCTATGGACCAAATACACATCCGCAACTTCTGCATTATTGCGCATATTGATCATGGTAAGTCGACGCTGGCTGACCGGCTGTTAGAGCTGACCGGCACTGTTGAAAAACGACAGATGAAAGAGCAATTGCTTGACCGCATGGACCTAGAGCGTGAAAAAGGAATCACTATCAAACTTGCTCCGGTCCGTATGAATTATAAGGATTATGAGCTTAACCTTATTGATACACCTGGCCACGTTGATTTCAGCTACGAAGTCTCGCGCAGCCTGGAAGCGTGTGAAGGGGCAATTTTGGTAGTTGATGCCTCGCAGGGAATTCAGGCTCAAACGCTGGCCAATGTCTACTTAGCTCTGGCGGCCGATCTGGTAATAATACCGGTTCTTAATAAAATCGACTTGCCCGCCGCAGACGTTGACAGGGTCAGTGCCGAAGTGGTTTCTCTGCTTGGTTGCAAAAAAGAAGAAATCCTCCACATATCAGCCAAAACTGGTCAAGGAGTAGAGGAAGTTTTGGAGCGAGTAGTTAGTACCGTTCCCGCACCGAACGGACAGGTAGAGAAGCCAGCACGTGCTCTTATTTTTGATAGTTACTTTGACGACTACCGAGGTGTTATTCTCTATGTTCGGTTGATTGACGGGAAGCTCGGCAAAGGCGATATAGTGCGCATGATGGCGACCGATGCTGAAGGCATAGCTCTAGAAGTGGGGACTTTGAAACCGGATATGCAACCGGGTAAACAGCTCAAGACCGGAGAAATAGGCTATATTGTGACGAACTTGCGCAGCACACGTGAGGCGAAGGTTGGTGATACCGTGACACTTGCGAAAGAGCCGGCAACTGAGTCTCTGCCAGGCTACCGCGACGTTAAGCCTTTCGTGTATGCGGGTTTCTTCCCTGACAGTAATGAGAACTACCAGCCCTTAAAAGATGCGATAGATAAGCTTTCTCTAAGTGACTCGGCGCTACAGTTCACTACTGAAAATTCTCCGGTGCTCGGCTTTGGTGTCAGGGTCGGGTTCCTGGGTCTGCTTCATATGGATATTGTAAAGGAACGCCTGGAGCGTGAGTACAATCTGGAACTTGTAGTCACAAACCCATCAACCGACTATCATGTGGTACTTCAAAACGGTCAAGAGCTTGATATCAAAAGTGCAGCAGAACTGCCTGACCCGGCCACCGTGCAAGAAATTCGTGAACCGTGGATTAAGGGCGAAGTCGTCGTACCCAAAGAATATGTTGGTGGCGTGATACAGCTCATTGCCAGTAAGCGCGGTCTTCAGAAGAATGTCTCGTACGTTGATGCTCAGCTTGCAGTTATTACGTTTGAAGCACCACTTGCCAATCTGCTGACTGACTTTTACGATCAGCTGAAAGGCACTACCAGCGGCTACGGTTCGTTTAACTACGAATTGACCGACTATAGGGCTGAGGACCTGGTTAGACTTGACTTCTACGTAGCAGGAGAAATGGTCGAGGCATTAAGTACTATGGTGCACAGATCAGAAGCTCCGGCACTTGGCAGAGAAACGGTGACCAAACTAAAAGAAGTAATTCCGCGCCAAAATTTCCAAGTCAGCCTGCAGGCCGCTATAGGTGGTAAATTTATAGCCCGTGAGGATATAAGTGCATATCGCAAGGATGTAACTACTGGACTATACGGCGGCGACGTGTCACGCAAGAAAAAAGTCCTCGCCAAACAGGCTAAGGGCAAAAAGCGCATGAGACGATTCGGCAAAGTTGATATCCCTGCCGAGGCATTCACAGTGATGCTAAAAAGAGACTAGTTACGCCTTAACAGCGGCGTACTAATTTAGCCAAGAACAGTCAGGACGGCACCGCTCAGTGCAAGCGACAGGATAAAGTAACCCGAGTCAATCAGCCAAAGGCGAAGTGAGCGTCGTGCAAAAATGTAGTTTACGCCGATAGACATGGCGACAAAACCTACACCAACCCATGTACCGGCTACCAGACCATCCACCCATGTAGCGGCACCTGAATAAACTACGATATGAGCAAGTACAAAGGCTTGTACTAGTGCAGCAAGTACTGCGAATAGGTATCCGGTACCAGGTCCGTTTTTAATATCTTTCTCTTTTAGGCCGACTTCTTTCATCCACCCTTTGCCAAAAACAGGCAGGGCGTACCAGACAAAACCTACTACCATAAATACTAAAGCAGCTACCAATACGGCCACATAGTTAACATCTACTGCGGGCATTTTCCCCTCCTTAACTTATATACATATATCTATACTCCGGTTATGCTTAATAATCAACCTGTTAGGCACAGGGTTTCTGCGTTATTATGAATTCATAAGTTAAGGAACCTACGTGAAGAAAAACCTGGTGCCGTTCACGAAAGTTGACGAGAATTTAATTAGAAAAGTAAGCGATAAACGAGCCGGCATTGAAATTAAGTACCCTCTTATATTTGGGCTATTAACTACCTTCGGCTTTGTCTCGACGCTATACGGTTTTGAAAAGCTAATTGACAAGATAGACCTTTTTGTTAATAACCCATGGATACTGCTTGCGACAGGTATAGCTACTTTGGTGGCCACCGGGGCTGCTTATAAGAAGCTCAATTAGGACTGCCGGCGTGCGTGTAGTGCCAGCTTATCCAGTATATTTTTAAGAACTTGTTCTTTTGGTTTCATTCCGTCAATTTCAATTAGCATGCCCTGATCTCGGTAGAATTCTATAACCGGCTTCGTCTTTGTTTCGAACTCTTCAAGCCGTGTATCAAGAATATGTTCTGCATCGTCATCGCGAGCACCTCTATCGCCTGTATGTTGGGCAATACTCCATCGCTGCCGCATTTCCTCGATAGTTATCTTGAGGTAGATGACAACCAGCAACGGATGTCCCGACTCGGCACTTGCCTCTAGCACGCCGGCTTCTTCGCCATGCCAGCGCCCTACGGAGCTTAAAATAAGCGGCTTGCCGCGGAACTCTTGCCGCGAAAAGTAGGGCAACATTATGCTTAAAAATTCCTCCATAGGCGCCAAAAAGCCCTTGGCTATATGCTCTTGGATATGCGACGGAGTGTCTTTGCTGCGCAAAATATCGCCGCTGCCGACCACCACGCCGTCGAGCAAGTCAGCCAGCTCGCGGCAATGCGTGTCTTTGCCGGCAAAAGGCATTCCGAAGACATTGATGGACCCTGTCTTAAGCCAAGCTTTTATTTGACTGATTTTTGTTTCGTATCCCGTAACTTTCATCTGTACATTTTATACATAAACAGTACTCATTACAATAATCTGCAGGACTTACAAGCATTAGTTACTGTCGTCGCAATCATAGATTTTTTACCATATGGAATAAAAACTAGGATTGTTGGCACTCTTGACTTTGGAGTGCTAACTGGGGTAGACTGACGTTATTAAACAGTTAACGTTATGAGTGGTATGAGTCCTAGGCAAGAGAAAATTTTAGCGGCTATAGTTGAACAATATGCCGAAGTAGCCAGCCCTGTTGGCTCGACTCTGCTTTCTAAAGCCTTTGGAGTGTCGTCTGCGACAATAAGAGCGGAGATGGCGGAGCTTGAGCGGCTCGGCTTTATTATGCAGCCCCACACAAGTGCCGGACGTGTACCTACGGACAAGGGCTACAGGCACTACGTTAACAGTCTTCAGGAAAGCGAATCTACTCACAACGGTCGCCGTGCCGAGCGCGCACTGACAGCCCGTGTCGAAAGCGGCGGATTGCCGGAGCGCACTATCCGTAATGCAGTAGATACGCTAGTTGAACTAACGCATAACCTGGGATTAGCGACTATTGGCAACCAGCTTTATATGAGTGGCCTATCAAACTTGTTCGGACAGCCGGAGTTCATGCACGGCGCTCAAGTGCAGCAAGTTGCAAGGCTGCTTGATAATCTCGAACCGTGGCTGAAAGAAGCTGCGCCCAATGAGCCGCTAAGCGTCTACATAGGACGGGAAAATCCCATAGGCCGCACTGCGGGTGCCAGTTTGATAATCAGCCGGTTTCGAAGTCCCTACAGCGACAGAAGCTACATAGGGATCCTGGGTCCTACTAGGCAACAATACCGGGATGTCATGGGTCTAGTGCAGCGTGCGGGCAAGACTTTAGAAGAGGTATTGTATGAGCAAGACTAAGCAACCGACACTTGCAGAGTTGCAGAAACGTTGCGACGAGCTAACGGAAGCCCTGAAACGCGAACGGGCTGATTCCGAAAACATTCGCCGCCGGCACGAAGAACATATAGCTTCCTTGAAAAATCTGGTCAAGGCCAACGTAGTACGTGAACTATTGCCGGTCATAGATAACATTGAGCGGGCACTTAAGCATTCCCCCAAAGACTTAGAAAACAATGACTATGTTAAGGGCGTGCAGACTATTGCCTCGCAGCTAGAAAAGTCACTTGAGCAGATGGGCGTTGAGCGTATTAAGACCGTCGGAGAAGTTTTTGACCCGCGCTTCCATGAGGCCGTAGCTATGGAGGAGGGTGATGGTTTAACAGAGGTCGTTTCCGAAGAGCTTCAGGCCGGGTACAAAATAGACGACGATATCCTGCGCCATGCTATGGTCAAGGTAAGGATGCAGTAATATGGGTGAAGTCGTAGCCCGTCTTGAAGACGCGGCGCCAAGGCAGCATATGCCCATGAGGGAAATGAACAGTATTCATCAGCGGGAAGTGTATGAAGCAGCTGGTCGGCTACTAGATCCCTATGTTGAGCGCGGAACACTAGGTATCATTAGGAGCGCACGCTTCTTGGTGCGGTTAACCGACGGTAGGCTGGTTGATTTACCTTTTATAGTACGCGAAGTAGATGAGGTTACATACGAAGACGAGCAGCCCGTCTTTAGGCTATCTGATACCGATAGATCATGACGGTCTACTAACTAACGCCTTAAATTGATTATATAGGCTAACCATGTTATAATATAAACGTATGCAACCTCGTTCTAATAAATCAGGTGTAGTTTTGGATACCGCGCGAGAAGTTGAGACCCTCAGGTCTGCAATTCGTATGCTAAAGCAAGTGATACCCGCGCGAGCACTTATGATTGATGTGGTTATGCCAGTCGAAGACATAGAGTCGCAGGCGAAGACGTCTCAGCCTCACGTGGAACTAGCCAAAGAACAGGTAGATTTAGCTCGCATTACCCTGAATGTCTTAGCGCACACTACCGATGATCCTGAAGAACAACAAGCTGCATTTGATATGAACGAAGCACTGGAAGTAAATCAGCAGCTGAGTATGGTTGGTGCCGGGAATAGTGATGTCGGAGCTTTCTAAGCCGGAAACTTCTGGTCTAGACCGTGTGACTGGCGTAAAGCCTGTGCATGATCTTGGCTGTGTAGTTGTTGCAGGCGGTTCGGAAAGTGATTATTGTGATCCGTTTGGTTTGCCTCCTGACCCTGAGCTAGCTGCAAGGATGCGGGAACTGGATACTGAAAGAGAACAGTACCTTGCTGATCTGCGCCTTGAGATCGAACAGATAAGACAAGATGTTCAGGTCGAGAAAGAAACGCGGCTGGAATAAATAACGTTACCAGTCTTATTGGTACGGCTCAAACTAAGCATCATAAATAGATTATCAGCACTCTTGCATTGCGAGTGCTAATTTTTTATACTAGAATTGTTTTAGCACTTAATGGCGCTTAGTGCCAAACAGGGAGTTAAAAGTGGCCGATTCAGAACAGTGTTGTGGCGCGGGATTGAGAACTATTGCTGACGCCCTAAGAGGTGATGTATATGCACCTTTTGTAGTGCGAGGAATGATCAATAGTGCGCAACAAAGATTAGATGAATCTCCAGATATAGGCGTACGGAGTTTAGCCGATCAACTTACATCAGATGTCCATTACGAACAGCACGATGATGTTCCTGTATTTGTATGGGGCCCCGTACGGCAAATGACGCCCGAAGAACACGCATCACGAAATGTAGTAGATGGAGTACCTACTTGGCGCGTAGCCTTGGCGGTTGCAACATGTGCTACCAGAGGTTGTGGCATTTACGAAAAATGTATAGCTAAAGGAGGAGAAGAATAATGGGTAAAATTATTGGAATTGATCTTGGAACGACTAACAGTGCGATGGCGGTTATGCAGGCCGGCAAGCCTGAGATTATTGCCAACAGTGAAGGTCAACGCACCACGCCGTCAGTCGTGGCCATTAATAAGAACGGCGAACGGCTTGTCGGTCAGGTAGCTCGAAGACAACAGGTGACTAACTCCAAAAACACGATTTATGAAGTAAAGCGTCTGATTGGTCGCCGCTGGGAGGATAAAGAAGTACAGCGCGACATCAAGCTCATGGGCTATGAAATGGTAAAGAGCGGTCAGGGCGTTAAGGTCAAAATGGGCGATAAGGAATACAGTCCAGAAGAGATCAGCGCCATGGTATTGGGCAAACTGAAAAGCGATGCCGAAAGTTTCCTGGGCGAACCGGTAACCGAAGCGGTTATTACCGTGCCGGCATACTTTGATGACTCCCAGCGCACGAGCACGAAAGACGCTGGCAAGATTGCGGGTCTGGAGGTCAAGCGAATTATTAACGAGCCGACCGCTGCCGCTTTGGCGTACGGTCTGGACAAAGCCGAAAAAAAAGATGAAAAGATCGCGGTTTATGACTTAGGCGGCGGTACCTTTGACGTATCCATCCTGGAGCTTGGTGATGGCGTATTTGAGGTGAAATCTACCAACGGCGACACACACTTGGGCGGTGCTGACTTTGATCGCATACTGGTTAACTACTTTGCTGATGAGTTCAAAAAGGAGCAGGGCATAGACATTACGGAAGACAAGGCGGCTATGCAGCGCCTACGTGATGAAGCAGAGAAGGCCAAAATTGAGCTATCGACGACGAACGAAGTCGATATCAACTTGCCGTTTTTGACAGCGGACGCCGACGGCCCTAAGCACTTTGAGACCAAACTAACCCGTGCCAAGTTGGAGAACCTGGTTGGTGAATTGATAGACAAGACGGCTGAGCCATGCGAGAAAGCACTAAAAGATGCCGGTCTTAAGGCTAGTGATATTGACGCGGTCGTATTGGTAGGAGGAATGACCCGAATGCCGGCTGTCCAGGAAAAGGTCAAGCAGATTTTCGGTAAAGAACCTATGAAGGGCGTAAACCCCGATGAGGTGGTTGCCATTGGTGCCGCCATCCAGGGCGGCGTACTTCAAGGTGATGTTAAGGACGTATTGCTGCTTGACGTAACACCTCTCAGCCTCGGTATCGAGACCTTGGGCGGCGTAGCTACTAAGCTGATTGAGCGAAACACGACGATTCCGACTAGCAAGAGCGAAACATTCAGCACAGCTGCCGATAATCAGCCACAAGTCGAGATCCACGTAGTGCAGGGTGAGCGGGAAATGGTAGCCGACAACAAGAGTCTGGGCCGATTTGTGCTGGATGGTATCCCGCCCGCGCCGCGCGGTATTCCTCAGATCGAAGTGACGTTTAATATTGACGCGAACGGCATATTGAACGTAACGGCTAAGGACAAAGGCTCCGGTAAAGAACAGAGCATCACTATTCAGAACAGCGGCAATCTGGACAAGTCAGAGGTTGAAAAAATGGCCAAAGAAGCAGAGGCCCACGCCGAAGAAGACAAGCAAAAGCGCGAAACTATTGATGCCCGCAACACACTAGACGCCTCTATTTACCAAGCTGAGAAGCTAAAATCCGAGCACAAAGATAAGCTTGCTGAAGAAGATGTAAAGATGCTTGATGAGGCTATGGAAACAGCAAGAAAAGTGCTAAAAGACGACAAAGTCGATAAAGCTGCGCTTGAGGCTGCCGCCAAAGAGTTAACCGACAAAATGATGCCTATCGGTGCCAAGATGTACGAACAAGCCAAGCCGGCAGAAGGTACTGAGCCGCCGGAGACTGAAGACGAAGAGGCCAAAAAGGACAAAGATGAGCCTGTCGAAGGTGAAGTCGTTGACGAAAAGTAGTATTCAGGCATATTTACAGGAGCTGCGGTAGTTTCCTAGAATCCCGTAACGCTTTATACTGACCCCATAAGGGGTTTTAAAAAGGAGGATTATATGCACTTACAAAGAAAAGTTGTCGCAATAGCTGCGGCTTTAGGTATGTTCGCAACATTCTTGCCTTGGGCAAATGTGCCGATCGTCGGTTCGGTCAGCGGTACGGCTGGTGACGGTTGGATTACATTCGTACTGTTTTTGATTACGCTGGTAGTTGCTATGCGCGGGGATAAAGCCACTCTGCTTAAGGGCAAGAATATATACGGTGCCGTAATTCCGGCAGGCTTGGCTGCACTAATTGGCATTTGGAAGATAGCTGACTTTAATGCTGCCATGAACAACTTGGGAGATGACCCTTTCTCGGTCGCAATTAGCTCAAGTGTATCGATCGGCATGGGACTCTATGTACTCATCGCAGCCGGCGTAGTGGCAAGTGCAGCACCGTTTCTATTGAAAGACAAGAGTGGACCGGCTAAACATAAGACGGTTGAAGACGCGAAAGAATAGGGCGTGAACGTGCTCATTGCACGATAAATTATGCTTATGGCACATATTACAGGCGCAGCACCATGGGAAGCAGAACCGGTACTTGAAATTCAGCCTATTGACCTAAAACCTCCTTTCCCGGAAGTTGCGATGTTTGGGCCAACCCTATGCGACATAGTCTTTTACACTTTACCTATGACCTCGCCTCCAGGTAGCGAATGGATGAGCCTAGAAGTTTGTTACCTTGGGGCATGGGGTAGGACTGAGATAGCTAATGCGAGCGTACATGACCGAGGTGCCGGGCAGTTCGCATTAACAGATGTTTGCGTAAATGTGCACAATCAACGTAATGGCTTGGGACGCATGATGGTCGCCGCTGTTGAGGCTGTTGCGAGGCAAAGGAATGGACTGCGAATGAGCGTAGAAGCATTGCATGAAGCAAGCGGTTTTTACCAGAAGTTAGGTTATGCCTCGCTTGGTTCCTCTGCAAGAATATCGGGTTGTGAAACGATGATTAAAGATTTAACTCAATCAGAGGTAAGATAAGTATATGCAGGAGCTTTTGTTGGTAGCAGGCATTCATCTACTCGCGGTGATGAGTCCCGGGCCTGATTTCGCGATGGTTATGCGAAATTCCCTTGTTTATTCGCGGCGCACCGGAATTCTTGCTGCCACAGGCTTGGGTTTGGGTATATTGCTGCATGTGACCTATAGTTTGCTCGGCATCGGTCTTATTATTTCCCAATCAATCCTGTTATTTAACACCATCAAACTTCTTGGTGCTGCATACTTGATTTATATAGGTGTTAAATCTTTATTGTCTAAGAGGGCTGGTCCGAGTGATGAAACAATTGTAGGGCCCAGTTCACAAAAAGACATAAGCAGCTTGGCAGCCGTACGTCTGGGCTTTCTGACGAATGCTCTTAATCCAAAGGCTACGTTATTTTTTCTAGCGTTGTTTACGCAGGTTATTAGCCCGTCTACTCCTCTATCCATGAAGTTGCTCTACGGCGCCGAGATGTCGATAGCGACCTTCGCCTGGTTCGCATTTGTGGCGACAGTTCTAACTCATAAGCGTGTAAGCAATATATTCACGGGTGTCAGGCAGCAGATTGAGCGGGTATTTGGCGTTATCCTGGTCGCCCTCGGCATAAAAGTCGCCTTAGGAACAAAACAGTCATGACAAAGCGCGACTACTACGAAATCTTAGGTGTGGGCAAGAATGCTAGCGCTGATGAAATCAAAAAAGCATTCCGCCGGTTAGCCGTACAGCATCATCCCGACAAAGAGGGCGGGGATGAAACCAAATTCAAAGAGATTAGCGAGGCCTATGAAGTTCTAAAAGACGCCGACAAACGCAAGCGTTACGACCAGTTTGGACATGCAGGTGTTGGCGGTGCCTCTGGAGGGGGTAACCCTTTCAGTGGTTTCGGAGGGTATGGCCAAGGCCAAGAGGTGCACTTTGACTTTGGAGACCTAGGGCTTGGGGACATTTTTAGCAGCTTTTTTGGTGGTAGTACTGGCCAGCGTTCAAAGCGTCAGGCTCGCGGCCGCGACGTAGAAACATCTATTGAAATCACCTTTCAACAAGCTGTTTTTGGCACGGAAGTAGACTTGAATCTGAATCTTGAAGATACCTGTGGGCACTGTAAGGGTACCACCGTAGAACCGGGTCATGAACTCAAAACCTGTGACCAATGTAAGGGCTCGGGGCAGGTTGTTACAGTAACACGTACGGTATTCGGCAACATCCAACAAGCAAGCGTGTGCCCAAAATGTCGCGGTCGCGGTAAAGTGCCGGAAAAGGTCTGTTCGGTTTGTCATGGCAAAGGTACAAAAGCTAAGAATCAAGAGATCGGTCTAAAAATACCGGCCGGTATTGACGACGGTGCGACGATCCGGCTTAGAGAACACGGTGAAGCTGTAGCTAATGGTCCCAAAGGTGATCTCTATGTCAATGTAAGGGTTAAACCGCACAAGAAATTTACGCGAGAAGGCGACCTTATTCTTAGTCAAGAAACGGTTAGTATGGTCGAGGCTGCACTCGGTGCTGAAATTGAAGTCGAAACTGTAGATGGACCTGTTCGCATGAAAGTACCTGCTGGTACCCAGAGCGGTACCGATTTCAAACTTTCCGGGCACGGAGTGCCTCATCTTAAAAGTGAAAGCAGAGGGGCACACATAGTTACTATTAATGTAGAAACCCCGGCGAAGTTAAATAAGCGCCAGCAAGAAATCCTGGAAGAGTTCCGGCGTGCATCCGAGGGCGGCCGCAAGACCTTTTTTGGCCGATAGCCCATACTTGTGCAAAAATTGTATAAACTCGGCCCCGCTTAATTGGTTTTAGGACTTTAGTGCGTTGTTGACCAAAGCACAATCAGTTATGCTTATAGTAAGCATAAACCCATGAAAAACACTTATACAAAAAAGCTTCGCTTTGGCCGCAGAAAAAGCCCTGCCAGGTTTGGCTTTATCTTTGGTCTGTTATTCGGTGGTCTCATGACGGCCGTTGGGTTATCTATGCTGTTTGCCGCTAGCGTCAGTATGAGATTTAGTCCAGCCAGCCAGAACGCTAACCCGGGCCAGTCAAAAGTCGTTACAGTCGTGCTGAGTACTGGTGCAGAAATAGTCAATGGAGGTTATGTGCAGTTTGGTTTTGACTCTGCAAAACTTGATTTTACAGGCCTGGAACCCCTGAATAGCAACGAGTTCACTGTTACTCAGCAGCAGTTTTCGGGTAGTTCGGGAGTCTTTCAGTTTACTAGTAAGAATCCTTCCGGGACAACGGGTGAGTGGAATGTTGCCAATCTTAGGTTCAATACCAAATCGGTCAGCAGTACTGAAACTACCAAAATAAGCGGCGCCGCTGTTCCTTACAAGGGTTCGCAGTCTAACCCTCAGTACTATCAGGGCTCGACCCTCAACTCAAGCATTACTATTAGCCCAGCCAACCAGCCGCCACCCGCCACAACAACTCCACCCGCCACAACAACTCCACCCGGCTCGCAATCTCCGCCTAACAATTCCACATCGCCTCGCCCCAGCACCAACAACCCCAACTCCCAGCCATCCATTTCACCCCCTGCTAATACTGATGATCCTGCCGTAGCCCCGTCTCCCGAGCAGCCTATACAGACTTCTTTCCCAGACGAATACACTAACGTTCCGGGTTTGTTTGGCAGCTCGGTATTTGGCGGACAAGAAGCAAAAGAACCCAAATCGGTACCGGTGCTGTTTATTATTGTAGGTCTGACTATGGCTGGCGCTGGCGTATGGTTTTATATAATACATCCAAGGTTGACTGCCCGCAGGGAATATCGCAGTGTAGCTCGGCCAATGAATAATAATGACATGTCTCCGCTACATGTTCCTTCAGAGGTTCATCCGTCTGCCGAACCTGCAGACCAAAAGCCGGTTCACGTGGCAGCTCCTATTTCTCACCATGCAAAACACGCTTTTCCTTCAAAACCTAAACCAGCTGTCCACCCTCCTAAAGAACAGCCAGCAACAACTAAGCCTGCTCCGAAACTCAATGCGGTTCCTCCAAAACCACCTGCTCCTTCGCCCAAACCGCAACCATCACCAGCTCAAACTCCACCAAAGCCTAAGCAAAAAGCGACTCTCCAACCGGTGCCTAAACCCCCTATTTCTCCTAAAGCAGCTCCTCAAACAGGAGCCGCCGGCTCCGCAATCAAAAGGCCATGGGAGGATATACGCAAGGAACAGGCCGAGCGCATTGCGCACGCGCATAAAGATGTCGGTGACGATGAAAACTTGCCCGACATGTTTGAGCTTGCAGAGGCTCATCCGGAGTCATTCGGAAGCCAGAGCCTATACGAAGAAGAATCCGGTCATGCAATAGAACCAAGTAAACCAAAAGAATAAACAGAACATGAGAATTAAAGATAGACCATCACAAAAACAAGCAGGGTTTATAACCATGATTGTGGTATTGGTGGTAATGTTGGCTGCGGTGCTTATTCTGGTGTACATGAGGGTCAAAAGCGCCCAGTAGGCGATTATCCCTTCACAGCAAGTACGGGGAGCGCTAAATGATTAAGGCTATAAATACCCTTCGGCGTATAATTAAGCGTATGCCTAACTTTAAGCGGATGCACCAGTTTGTAACCTACGTACATTCATACAATACAAAAGATTATGAAGAAGATGACCCCACGCTAAACAACCTTACGGATGAAAATTATCTGTTTATCAAGGCTATAAAAAAAGACAATGCACTAAGAAAATTTAAAGATAAATTTAAGTACAATACGCCCGAAGTATCAAAAATATACAATGACGCTATTGAGCTGGAGTTTATTAAGAAGATGACTACCGAAAATAACCCCCGTGTTGCTGGTGAAATCATCTTAATGGAGTTTAAGGGTGAGGAATTCATACATAAATCTAAACGGCTGAAACTGAGCACAGGCAAATGGGAAGCCGTATTAAATTACCACGACAAAAAACTAATCCTTGCAGTTGCTCTAATTGGTGGAGGTATACTAGGTAATATAGAAACAATATTGAGGTGGGTATTTTGAGCAAGAAACTATTTAAGAAACTGATTAAGAGAGCTTCGCAGCCCGTTCCAAAAGAACAGGACAAACAGGCATAGCTCTGTAGTTGTACCTGAACACGAACTCGTTCACATAGCTTTGTAAGTACTTAGGGCTGACGCAGTGATAAGTACCCGAAATAGATCGCTTCATCTGCCCCCAGAATCCTTCGATAGTGTTGGTATGTGCACCGTCTTTGACGTACTCATCGGCTGAGTGTACGACTGACTTATGGATATACTCCCTCTTAGTCCAAACATAGATACGCGCCTCATCAGTATGCAGTTCCTAGCCCTGTTCCACGTTTTCTCGTAAGAAAGCTTTCGCTCTTGGCATTGAAACCAAGTCACTTACTTTTGCTCTGGCTGTGCCGCCTTTTTCAATAGCGCCAAGAACGGGCGTTTTGTTCTCAAATTTCTTTGCATTGATTCGCTTTCCCCCTATGTATGTTTCATCAGCCTCAACCGTACCGTTTAACATTTCACTTTCTTGTTGCATCAAGAGACGTATTTGCCTGGCCATTCTCCACGCTGTCTTGTAAGTCACACCTAGATGCCTCTCAAGTTCCTTAGCCGATACACCATTCTTGGCTACTGAGAATAGATAGATAGCATAGAACCAATTCCATAGACTTGTTTCTGACTTGCGAAAGATAGTGTCAGCTAGAGGGTAGATGTGCCTGTCGCATTCCGAGCAGACAAAGCCTTTACGTCCAGTGATAGGGTGGAACTTCACGCCTACAACACCACAGCGAGGGCAGGTGTCGCCATAGCGGTTTTCTAGTACCGCTACTAAACAAGCCTGGTCATCTGGGTATTCCTCTCTAAACTGCTTAAATGTGTATCTCATTGCTTTCATTTTAGCAAAAATGTACTTGCTTGTCAAGGAATAAAGCAAGGTGTTGTCATTGTACTTAATTTGAGTATTTTGAGACACAGTAAACCTGCCCTTTAACGGTTAAAAGGTTGTGTTTAGACAGTCACTTGCTATAATTGAAAGCGACTAGCCTGCCAGCCCACTACGCAAATAGTGGGCTTTTCTTATGACTGATTTTTTGTTGAATTGTGTTTTTTGGTGGAGACACGGGGAGTTGAACCCCGGACTGCAAGGTGACTAGCCTGCCGTTTTACCGTTAAACTACATCCCCATATTTCACTGCACCTTAAACGCAAAAAAAGGAGCCACGACAAACAAAAGATTAGTGTCTTCTGTCTGCCTGTGACTCCCTGAGTTTCGGGTGGTCGTGCCTTACAATTTACCGAGCATACATTTTTCAGTATCGCCTGTAAGACTGTAGCAGTGCGCTACGAGAGTATTATAACACCTTTATGCTTAATTGCTGCGACTGAATATATATTGCAATCAAAGAGGCTATAAAGGTTAATAACGCCAAGACTGTAGTAAGAGTTGCTTGTTTACTTTGTTTCTTCGTATCTGCCACTAAATCTTTTATCTCAGTTAGTGTGCTTGATGTATTGTTAGAAACAGCATCCATATGCTGTGCAATTTCCGATAGTTTCTCATTTACTATGCTCATAAGCAATATTCTCTAGGTTAGTAATGGGAGCAGGAGCCCACATAGCTGATTAGTCCGGCATTATCCTGTAGAGCTTCAACTTTACTACATACCTCGTCTATTGCCTCTAGATTATTCTGGTTTTCCTCGCTCAACTTAAACACCTTATCGCCTTGTGCGTCTAAGCTGGATTGTAGTTTGGAGACCTGACTTAATAGGAAAACATTCAGCACAAGCAAAAGAACAAGCGATACCAAAACAAAAGGAGTAATTAACGATTTAAATTTATTCTTCATAAAAGCAATTATACGCTACTTGCTGTCAGGGGATAGTCGCCGCCCAGTAGTATTGCTTAGACTTGTAAAATATGTTATAATTAACCGATGGATCGTCTAGTTTGTCGTGACTGGTTTTTGCCTCGTCCAGGTGAAGATGTTGAGGCGTATATTGATGTACTTAAAGCGCCACCCGAGTATGAATTGGACGAAGCGACCAAGACTCACGTAATGCGTTTTGACGAAGACTTATTCGCCGGAAACGTTATGGGCAAAACTGTCGACATAGTCTTAACTGGCCACGAGAGGCCAGACTTACTTGATCTGTTAAAACTTGACGCCAAGGCAGGACGTGTTTCAGTAGCCTACTTTTTGACCGACGAGGGCCGGGAAATGGCAGACGAACAAGGACTTACAGAAATAGCAAACGCAGAAACAGAAAACGATGTTGTACGTGCAATTACCAGATATAGTTTTGACGACCCGCGCAAGCTACGCAAAGATATACTGGGCAAGGCGGACAGATGGGAAAAGAACAGATACACAGACGCAATTTTAGCCGGTGAGCCGATTGAGGAAAGCCAGGAAGCGTTTTATCTACAAAATCCTCAAGATTTTGCAACAAAAGTTCGCGGCCTTTTAGCCTATAGCGCATTCTTCCGAAGCGTTCGACGCTCTCTTAAGGAAGATGAACCTACCCCCGAGATGCTTGCCAAGTTAGCGGTAGTTGAGATCTATCAGGCAAGAATTAATAGCGAGTTAGCCGGGGATTACACAGAGCTGCTAGCCATCACGAACCAGTTAGAGGCTTTGCCTTCAGAATACAGGCAACAATGGCTGGAATGGCTGGGAGCAGGGTTTTCTTCGAGGCTCCGGTTAATGATTACTGACAGGCAAATGACAGAGCGCTTTGCGAAAAGACTGGATAGTGTGCGCAATGGTATGGCAGATGGATATGGTAAGAACCACAGGTATAGAGGTGTTAGTAGGCCGATTCTCAGTTATTTTGAAAGTGATCATGACCGTGAAGTGGCCGGTGATCCGGTTTTTACCCCCGAAGAAGTAGCAAAGCTAGCTGAAATATCAGTCGATACGGCAACGGTGCAAGAGTGGCTTGAAGAAACCTTGCACGAAAGAGGCCTATTAAGTGAGCATCCGTATGATATTGAAATCGACAGGTTTAGGCGCGGTCGTGCACCAGATGGCAAATGGCAGATAGCAATAGATCCCAGCACCGATTCACTGGCGGTAGATAAGATAAAGGGAATTATAAAAGTCGCTGACAACTTCGATAGGACGCTAACGTCTGTAGAACCAGTTGGCGCGGTTCCGGTGGTCTATCACGAATTAACTCATGTTGAGCAAAACGAAAGAAGTTACCGTAGTCCCTATAATCTAAAGTTGCTTCGAGAATTAATCGCTAAGCGTGCCGTACTGATGCGTGAAGCCAGCGGAATCAAGGGAGAAAAGAAAGTGCATCAAGAGCTATTTGGCCAGAACCGTAAAAACAACCCTCACTATATGCGGGCGTTAGCTGCCTATGAAGAGACAGGTGACGAGGCTGCTTCTATTAAAGCCTACGTCGATAGCGTACTTGCCGGACGGGCACTTAAGGATCTGCCCGACAAGCAACAACGCTCAACGGTCTACAAGGCTGTTGACAGGGTAAGGCGTATTACCAGGCGGAATGGGCGCTACAATAGTCAGCCCATGGCCTATGCTGAACAAGCCTTGATAATGACCGAAGTGGAACAGTTGGATCAGGAATTGCAAGACTTGGTATTTGCCGAGGCAAGCCTGGATCTTCCTGACATGGTAAGGTTGCATCGTTTCGGACTTCTTAAGGTTGATAAGCCTGCCGAGAAGCCTTTACCTGATATATTTAGAGATAAAGTAGTTCAATGGATGAAAGATAAGCTTGAGGAGCAAAGCGATGGCGACCAGTAAACTTATAGGTGCATTTGAAGAGGTCAGTTTTCCTGACTTTGCAGCTATTGGTACCGTTATGGCCAAGATTGACACAGGTGCTTACACTGGCGCCTTGCACTGCACAAAGATCAGAGAAGAAAAAACTGCTGCGGGCGGCAGCGTACTGCACTTTTCGCCGTTTGATCATCCTGAAGTAGAGATGACAGTTGATGATTTTCTAGTCAGGCACGTACGCAGCAGCAACGGCGATAGCGCAAGCCGATACTTTATAAAGACCAAGATTACAGTCCAGGGTTTGACTTACCCTATACTATTAAGTCTGGCTGACAGAAGCGAAATGAAGTGGCCGGTTTTAATTGGTCGACGTTTCTTGCGAGCCAACCATTTCTTGGTTGACGTGAATAAGGTTAATACGTAAGGTACCGTTATGAACATTGCTATCTTATCTAAGGGTCCGGGCAACTACTCTACTAAACGTTTAAAGGAAGAAGCGATTGCACGCGGCCATGATGTTCGCGTAATCAACTACGCCCGATGTTACATGACTGTAGAGCGGAGCAATCCTGTCGTGAGGTACGAAGGTGAAGATCTTTCGAACCTTGATGTTATTATTCCGCGTATTGCAGCCGGTCTCACTAAGTATGGCACAGCTGTAGTCCGCCAATTTGAGATGCAAGGTGTGTTTACGACGGCCAGCTCAATTGCTATTGCGCGGTCACGAGATAAATTGCGTTCAGTTCAAATTCTAGCCCGAGCCGGTGTAGGTATACCAAAGACAGTTTTCTCGCGTGAAACTGCAGAGGTAGAAGACCTTATTGAGCAGGCAGGCGGCACTCCGCTAATTATTAAAGTAGCCCGCGGGACTCATGGTAACGGAGTTGTGCTGGCCGAGACCAAAAAAGCTGCCGAGGCTGTAATGCAGGCCTTCTACGTTGAGGGCGTAAACTTCCTAGTCCAGGAGTTTATTACAGAGTCGGCCGGTACTGATATTCGTGCTTTTGTGGTTGGGGGTAAAGTAGTTGCTAGCATGAAGCGACAGAGCCTTGACGATGATTTTCGCTCTAATTTGCATCAGGGCGGAGAAGGCGCGCCAATTAAACTGACTGATGAAGAACGCAAGGTCGCCCAAAAAGCTGCCAAAGCACTTGGTTTGTCCGTATGCGGCGTAGACATGATGAGATCCGACAAAGGTCCGCTTGTACTTGAAGTAAACCCGAGTCCTGGCTTTGGCATTGAAACCGTCACTGGGCGTAATGTTGCCGCCAAGATTCTGGATTACATTGAGCAGAATGCTCGGGGTAAGCGTCGCCGTGACCGCGTCGGCGCCTAGGCGTTCTCACCGCAGTCGCCTGCTTTTCGGCAGAGCCAAAGACTCTGCGATTGCTTCTGGCGCCGAAAGCGGTTTTTCGGCTCCGCTTCTCAGTCAACGTACCGCTCGTACGCTTCCTTCGAGCGTTAACCGAGAAAACCGCTCTACCGTTCAGCTGAGAATGCCTAGGCCTCCACGACGCTTGTTCATTATCGGCTTCCTCATTTTTCTGTTCGCAGTAATCATTAGTTTCGTTGTCTACACGCAGGAGGCGAAGGCGCCGCACCCAACCTTGAGGCTAGTAACGGCTGCGCTTAACGGTCACACATTTGATTTGGAGGTGGCGGATGATCCGGTAGCCCGGGTTAAGGGTCTGGCGGGCCGTGACAGGTTAAATGAAGGTGAAGGTATGTTGTTCGTCTTTGATGCGCCAGACATTGAGTGTTTTTGGATGAAGGACGTCAGCTTCCCTATAGATATCTTTTGGTTTGACTCGGAGAAACGGCTCATTCATCATATTTCAAACTTAAGCCCTGAAACGTATCCTAATTCATTTTGCCCGCCGAGTCCTTCGCAGTACGTGGTTGAGCTACCGGCAGGAACTATAGAAAAGCTGTCGATAGAACATGGCGACACTCTGACAGTGGAAAACCTCTAGCATTTTGTTATGATTAGCGCATGCAAGCTTATATTATTCTAGGCGCCGTGCTCGGGTTGCCTCTGCTTCTTGGACTGACGTTTAGAGTTAACACGTCATTTTTGTTTTTCAGTATGCTTGCCGGAGAATTGCTTGCCCGATATTTTGGTGATGATACAGAACTGGTCACCAGGCTGCTTGTGCGTAATAAAGAAATACTGGCGTATACCGAACTCGCCCTTTTGATACTACCCGTGGTATTAACTGCAGTTTTCCTTAGAAAGACACTCAGCAAAGGCAAAATCTTGTTTTACGTTATCCCTTACGCGTTGACCGGTTTTATCTTGGCTGCATTTGCCCTGCCTATTTTGCCGGAAGCCTTGCAGCAACAGGTTAGAGGAGTAGATGTAGGTAGGCGTCTACTAGAAGGAAGTGAAGCTATTGTTGGTGCCGTAGTGTTTCTGCAGCTTATTACCTTGTGGATCATGAATAGATCTCATGAGCACAAAGGTAAACACCACAAGTAAGTTACTGCTGTTTGTTGCTGGTGATAGCAACGGCGGCAACACTGGCAAGCGCGATGATTGCGATTACCGCGAGTGTTTTGCCAAGCGTTGATTTAAGCTGATCGGCATTAATCGCCCCGAACACGAAGCCGACTAGTAATGTCGCCGTTATAAGTACGGCTGCAACCGCACTAAGGCGAAGTGTTTTTGAGCCCATAGTATCTCCTTCACATATGATAATAATGCTTGCGAATGGTCTAAGGCAAGCAAATTGACTTTTCCCTGAGAATACGGATAATGTAAGGAGTTAATTTTTCTGCTCAAAATAGTTGAAACAAAATTGTAAACCAAGCTTTAGCTGTTTACAATTTTGAGAGGAAGCGGCTTGTTGAGCTGTCCATAGGTGCCGAACAAACTTGTTTTGTCGGCAGCTTGCGACAGCACAGCATTACACGCTGACGAGGGCCCATAGCTCAGCCGGTTAGAGCACCTGCCTTTTAAGCAGGGTGTCGTGGGTTCGAGTCCCACTGGGCCCTCCA
>CBKXXB010000012.1:0-23954 GCA_966685145.1 uncultured bacterium
TGTCAAATTCAGACTCTCTAAAAGGCGGGGCAATTTTATTCTTAACCACCTTGACGCGGGTGCGGTTACCGACAACCTCATCGCCTTGTTTTATTTGTGAGATGCGGCGGATATCCATGCGCACGCTAGCATAGAACTTCAGGGCGTTACCTCCGGTAGTCGTTTCGGGGTTACCGAACATAACACCTATTTTCATTCGAATCTGATTAATAAACACCACCGTGGCCTTACTGCGAGAAATGACACCGGTCAGCTTGCGCAGCGCCTGACTCATAAGCCGGGCTTGCAAACCGGGCAGACTATCGCCCATTTCGCCTTCGATTTCTGCTCTTGGAACCAATGCTGCCACTGAGTCAACAACTATAATATCGACGGCATTACTGCGAACCAGCGTTTCTGTAATTTCAAGCGCCTGTTCCCCGTTGTCCGGCTGGCTAAGCAAAAGGTTTTCTACGTCGACACCAATTCTTTTAGCATAGGCAGGATCAAGTGCGTGCTCGGCATCAATGAACGCAGCCGTGCCGCCACGCTTTTGAACCTCGGCAATAGCATGAAGTGTCAGCGTGGTCTTACCCGAACTTTCCGGTCCGTAAATCTCTACAACACGGCCCTTGGGCAAACCGCCGCCCAGCGCTATGTCGAGCCCAAGGGCTCCCGTAGGAACGGTTTCCACATTAACTTTGTGCCCTTCTCCAAGCTTCATAATCGAGCCTTTACCGAATTGCTTTTCGATTTGTTCCAATGCAAGGTTCAATGCCTTGCCTTTACCGTCATTCCCACCATTACCGTCAGTTGCAGCCATACTACCCTCCAGAATTAGTAATTCTAGTATATAACAGCATTAGTTGACATTCCGCCATTACAAGAAAGAACTTATGTTTTATAATCAAGCCAAGCATGAGAGTATCCGACGCATTTGTTGAACAGCTGCTCAAGAAATCTGAAAAAGTCACCGACGAACAGTTATCCGACTTAAAACAGAGCGAGCAAACAGAGAAAAAGCCCCTGCAGGACTTAGCTGTTGCCGCTAACTTAATTTCTGAAGCCGAACTAACCAAAGCGTACGCCGAAGAGGTTGATGTTCCATATGTCGAAATTGACCCCAAAGCTCTAAGTAAGGAACTTCTGCATCTTATCCCGGAACGTATTGCCCGTCAGTACCGTGCCGTCCTGTTTGGCATTGATGATAATGGCAACAAACAACTGGCAATGGCTGACCCTGATGACGTGCAGGCCATTAACTTCCTGCAGAAACAACTGGGTTCAGACATTAAAGTTTTCGTAGCTACCACGACCAACATACTGGCAGCTCTTGATCAGTACCGAGGCAATATCGGTAGCGAAATCAGCAAAGTCGTATCCGAAAGTGATGGTAGCGGCGAAGAGGATGAGGAAGTCAGCGAAGAAGATCTGGCCGAGGACTCACCGACAGCACAGACTGTTAATTTGATTATTGAATACGCCGTTAAGTCGGGAGCAAGCGATATCCATATAGAGCCACGCGAAAAACACGTTCAGATACGGTATCGAGTAGATGGTGTTTTACGCGAAGCCAATAAACTCCCCAAGCGTACTCTGGCCGCAATTGTTTCCCGTATCAAAATTTTGTCCGGACTTAAGATTGATGAACGCCGCGTACCGCAAGACGGCCGGTTCAAAATCAATATCAACGGTCGTGTCTTTGCCTTCCGAGTGTCGACGCTTCCCGTAACAGACGGGGAAAAGGTCGTGATGCGCGTGCTTGATGAATCAAGCGACCCGCTAACTCTGGAACAGCTCGGTTTCTGGGGACTGGCTCTTAAGAATATTCAGGATGCGATTAGACAGCCGCACGGCATGATCCTAGTTACCGGACCGACCGGCTCCGGCAAATCAACGACTCTGCATAGCGTGCTCAACATACTTAATAAGCCGGATGTGAATATTTCAACCGTTGAGGACCCCGTGGAATACAGGCTTGAGGGCGTTAACCAAACCCAGACTAACCCTGTTGCGGGCATGACATTCGCTAACGGTCTAAGAGCTCTGCTTCGTCAAGATCCCAACGTTATCATGGTAGGTGAGATACGTGACGGTGAAACGGCAAGCCTCGGTGTGCAAGCTGCATTAACGGGACACTTAGTATTTTCGACGCTTCACACGAACAATGCAGCCACCTGCTTGCCTCGTCTCTTGGATATGGGAATTGAGCCGTTCTTGATAGCCTCGGTCGTACGGGTAGTTATAGGACAGCGTCTGGTCAGGCGACTAGTGCCGGAAGAGTGTGAGCAGTACACTCCCGACGAAAAAGAACGCAAAGAAATGGAACGTGTCTTCGGTATTAAAAATAACGATGACTGGAAGCGAATACTGGATTTGACTTCTGAAGCTCAAACTATATTCGACAAGCCAAAGACCAATAAGCTAACCCTATGGCGGCCTAAAAAGGATTTGGGCGAAGGACATACTGGTTACCGGGGCCGTATGGGCATTTATGAGGTCTTAAATGTATCTTCCGACATTCAGAAAATGATAGTGGCCAATGCTACGAGCGAGCAGATCCAGGAAGAGGCCGTTAAGGAAGGGATGGCAACAATGCAGCTCGACGGCTTGATTAAGGCCATGCTTGGAATGACCTCTATAGAAGAAATCCTAAGGGTAACACGAGAATAGTATGCCAAGTTTTGAATATACTGCTCTTGATAAAACCGGCAAGCGCGTAGCCGGCACCATGGAGGCGGCAAGCGCCGCCGTAGCCTCACAAGCTCTTAAGCAGCGAGAGCTTAGGCCAATAAGCCTCAAAGAAGCCAAGGGCGGCAGTATCTTAGACAAGTTACCGTTTAATCCTAAGAGGCAAAAGGTAAAGCTCAAGGATCTTGTTATATTTACCAGGCAGCTAGCTACCATGATTAACGCCGGCGTCCCTCTGGTGCGTTCATTGGCTACCCTGCAAATTCAGACCGAAAACCCCAGCTTCAAACGCACGATTACCGAAGTAACTAAAGAAGTTGAAGGCGGCTTATCGTTTGCTGACGCTCTTGAAAAACACTCGAATGTGTTCTCGCCGATTTACATAAATATGGTACGCGCCGGTGAAGCCGGTGGTATTCTGGATGAAATTTTAAAGAAATTGGCTACCCAGCAAGAAAAAGACGCAAAAATCCGCGGCAAGTTCAAGAGTGCCATGACCTACCCCATTATCCTGCTCAGCATCACCACATTGGTGTTCCTGGCACTTATGGTATTTGTCATGCCACGCATCGGCAAGATCATACAGGACTTGGCAGGACCTGAAGCCCAATTGCCTAAACTAACTCAAGTTATGCTAGGCATAAGTAATTTCATGATTACCAAGTGGTACATCCTGCTTGGCGGCACTATTATTCTCGGCTACTTTTTAGCACGCTACCTTAGAACACCTGCCGGGCGGCGCAAACGAGATCAAATCTTGCTGAAAGCTCCGGTTGTTAAAATGATCGTAAAGAAAGTTGCTATAGCCCGGTTTGCGCGTATATTCGCATCATTGATGGGAGCCGGGGTAACAGTTATCGAATCAATAGAAGTCACAGCCAAAGCAATTGGCAACGCCGTAATTGAAGATGAGTTACTGGCAGCCTCTAGGGCTGTAGCTAACGGCCAGCAATTATCTGTGCCGCTAGCTGAAAGCAAAGTCTTTCCGCCTATAGTCAGCCAAATGTTGTCTATAGGCGAAGAGACAGGACAAACTGATGAAATCCTAGTGAAAGTCGCGGACTTTTACGAAGAAGAGGTGGACGTGGTAGTTGATAGTCTGAGTTCCATATTGGAACCTATAATGATCGTAGTAATGGGCACTATGGTGGGCTTGATTGCGGCCAGCGTCATAGGTCCTATCAGTAATCTATCTAGTCAAATATAGTACCGCTGGCAGTGGATAACTATTGCGCCGTATAAAACTTATGCTACTGTATAAACATAAGCCTTAACAACGGCTTCATATACAACATATTCAAATTATTAAGAAGGGTGGGCATTTTCATGTTCAAGGCACTTAAAAAGGCACAAACGGGTTTCACGATTATTGAACTTTTGATCGTGATCGCTATTATTGCAATCTTAGCAGGATTAGTTCTTAACAACTTCCAGGGAGCACAAGCGAAGGCGCGTGACACCCAACGAGTAACCGACATTAACAATATCCACAGTAAGCTCGAGGAGTACCACAACGAAAACGGTTCTTATCCTCAAACATTCACGGCAGCTACCTTCCCAGGTATTGACGCTAGCAGCTTAACTGACCCTGACGGCGCAACTATTGTTATCAATGCTGCAGTAGCCGACGAAGCAGCTGCAGATGCCGTTGCTGCTCCAGACACTACAGACGAGTATCTCTACATATCGTACCCAACCGGCTGTACCAATGCAGCCAACGACTGTACCGGTTATGTACTTAAGACATTCGTCGAAAGACCAACCGCTACTACACCTAACCCATACGTAAAGCGCGGTCTTAACAACAACTAAGCATTTCGCTGGTTGCCGTTCAAGCAGAACTCCCGTCTCTAAAAAGAGCGGGAGTTCTTTCTATATAGAGCCTAGCGCTTATGCTATAATTTACTAGAAGATTATTGGCGTGGGCTTAGATGCAACAGATAACAAAAATATTAACGCGGCTTATTCAGAATATGGAATGGAGACATGTTTGCTATACTGAGCAAGAGATTTCTCTTATGACTATTATGGTGGGCGTTAATGAATAATATTCTGCTTTACAAGGACAAACCGGTGTTTGGTCTTGATATAGGGTTTAGCAGCCTTAAGGTGATGCAGATTGAGCGAGCTCGAAAAAAGCGCATAGTCAGTGGCTATGGTTTTGTCGACTTTGATTCCGGTGTTATTGCCGACGGCGTTATTAAAGATCCCGAGGCGGTTGCCAAAGTCGCGCAAAACCTGTTTCAAAAAAATCTTATCGGCAATATTAGCACCAGGCGTGTGGCACTCGCCATACCAGCGTCGCGTACCTTTAACCGCACCGTACAACTACCAAAACTCGGTCGCAAAGAACTTGAAGAAGCCGTAAGACTCGAGGCGGAACAGTATATACCGCTTCCTCTAGATAGCCTGTATTTAGACTATGAATTTATTAGCCAAACAAACGACGGTGTGGAATTACTTGTAGTGGCTGTTCCAAAACAAATTATAGATTCCTATCTTATGCTTACTCGGTTGCTCGGATTAGAAGTTGCGGCAATTGAAACAACTATCGGTTCCGGCAGCCGTCTGTTTGTCCAGGCCGAAGAAAGCAGTGTGCCCACGGTACTAATTGACTTCGGCTCTGTATCTTCAGACATTACTATTTACGACCAGACGCTTATTGTGACCGGTACCGTACCTGGCGGAGGCGATAGTTTCACTACGCTCATAGCTGATAAATTAAAGGTCACGAAACAAGAGGCCCATGTCATAAAAACCAAATACGGCTTAGGACTAAGTAAAAAGCAGAAAGAAATCACCGAAAGCCTGGCACCGCTTCTTGATCAGCACACCAAAGAGATAAGACGCATGATCCGCTACTATGAAGAGCGCTCCAGTACTAATCGCAAAATCGGCCAGGTCGTGACAATGGGCGGAGGGGCTAATATGCCAGGCTTGTCTGAACACCTGACCAACCAGCTGCGCCTGCCAGTACGTATGTGCAATCCATGGCAAGAGCTTGACTTCGGGGGGCTTCAACCGCCCAACTCAGTCGAAAAATCCATGTATGTTACAGTTGCCGGACTTGCATTGATCGAATCAGGGGAGATTTTCTCGTGATTAACTTAATGCCTACCGAGATGAAAGAAACGCTTATTTACGCGCGCCGGAATCTCTTACTTACAAGATGGGTTATAGCCGTACTTCTTGGCATAGTAGGTATTGGTGCCGTTATTACCGCCGGAAACCTTTATATAAATCAGTCCACTAAAATTTATGCCACTGAGGTACAAAGCCGAAGGGATCAACTTGCACAACTCCAAATCGAAGAAACTAAGAAGCGTACAGAAGATATAAGCACCAGCACGAAGCTGGCCCTACAGGTTCTGTCGCGTCAAGTACTGTTTTCTGAGCTAATGACCCAAGTTGGTGCTGCCATGCCTTCAGGAGCAGCCCTGCAAAGCCTTAGCATCGGAAAGCTGGAAGGCGGTATTGATTTACAAGCGGTGGCGGCAGATTACCAAACCGGCACCCAGGTCCAAGTCAACCTGCAGGACCCGTCTAACAAAATTTTTGAGAAGGCAGATATCATCAGCATTACCTGCTCTACGGAAAACCGGCCTAACGACGACAGTGACGATCGATATCCTTGCCAGGTCACCATACGCGCCCTGTTTGCAAAAAACAGTCCGTTCCTGTTTACGAATACGCAGACAAAAGAAGGAGCTGGCCAATGACAAGCAAACGACTCTTCTTCGTACTAAGTTCATCCTTAGTGCTGCTTGTTGGCCTAAGCATTGCAGGCGTAATATTCGGCAATTTATTCTTAGAGCGTGAAACTCGGAAGATTATAGACTTAAAGATTGAAAGCTTGGCGCTGGATGAGCAGCAGCGCTCCTTAATTCAGGCCAAAAAGGATATAGACAAGTATGCTGAGTTAGAACAGATATCTAGATCTGTCGTACCACAGGAAAAAGATCAAGCCCGTACTGTAAGAGAAATTATTAAACTAGCCGAAGAAAGTGGCGTACCGATTGCGAACATCTCTTTCCCCGCCTCCAATCTTGGCCAAGGAGCTGCCAAAAAACCAGCCAGCACTCAACCAAGCAGCGATAGCGAAAGCAGTAAAAGCCCGGCTGCTCCTACTACGCAGGCTACGCAGGTCAAACCAGTAGAGGGCATACCAGGCGTTTACCAGCTAGAGATTACAGTTCAGTCCGCCAGCTCTTCGCCAGTACCCTACGAAAATATGCTCGCCTTCTTATCGCGCCTCGAACAAAACCGAAGAACCGCACATATTACCAACCTGTCAGTTACGCCCTCTTCAGCAAACCGAAACCGAGTTGTTTTTAACTTAGTAGTGAACGCTTACATAAAACCATGAAAAAAGAATTAGAGAAATTCATTAACCTGCTACAGCCCTTAATTGATGGGTTTAATCGTTATCGGATTACTATATTCATAGTGTTCTTTATTGGCATATACACTTTTTTGGTATTTCGAATCAGCAGCTTAACCAACCGCGAACCAGATCCTGCTGCACTAAGTGATCGTCTGCAGACAGTGCAACGTTTACGGATTGACCAGAACTCTATCGATCGTATCCTGGAACTGGAAGAACAGAACATTGATGTCCGGGCATTGTTCGAGCAAGCTCGCAACAATCCGTTTAATGAGTAGTGTTGATGAGGGAAAGTTAATCCCTCATCAGTTCCCGTACTGCTTTAAGTTTTCTTCGTGAGCATTGACAATGGCTTTTGATGCCTCATGGGGCCTTGGAACGTAAGTAAACGTATAGTTCTGCTGCTCACCCGCCGTTTCGATTACTAGAGTACCGAAGTTAAATATATGAGAAAAAATGCCTACCTGATTGACGGTAACGTCTTGGACGTCACCAATACTGAGCTGCGAAATTTTGCGGTCAAAAATATTGCGGTACAAAACTTGAGTAATCTTATCCGATGTCACTAACACTACATTGCTTTCATACAAGTAAGCCCCGATGAACGTCATAAGCAAAGTTAAAAGTATGAGCACCGCACCTACTACCACCAGAACAGTTCTTGCCGTGTTTACTGGCGCACCGGTGCTCAACGGGTCGTTTTCGAGTAGTAAGATAAGTCCGAATAGAGCCAGTGTCAGAGCCAAACTCACAAATAAACCTATGAAGTAAATTAACGCCAGGCCGAAAGGATGCTTGCGAATTTCATATATGAGTTTTTCTTTATCGTCGAATTCAATCAGTTTAAACAGACGTTTGCCTACACCTGAAAGTTTAGCGGGTTCCATTACAAATATTATAACAGCCAGCCGCTGCGATCTATCAACGACCGGATTAGCATCTGTTGCCTTAATAGATTACAATAGTTTTAAAATGCTTGCGCTAAATAAAAACAACCGCGGTTTCACAATAATTGAGCTACTGGTTGTTATTGGAGTCTTCGCTTTCGTATTACCAGCCTTAGCCGCCGGAATTAATAATCTAACGGTTCTTAATAATCGCGCTCGAGACTTGAGCCTGGCAAATATGCTTGCCGAAAACAAAGCTGAACAGCTGAGAAATGCCGGTTTCAACAGTCTTTCTCCAGGCACCGTCAGCTTTAGCAACGAACTGCCCAATGAACTCGCTCCGCCGCGGTCCGGCAGCTATACCATATCAAACCCCGAGGCCGGGATTGCCGAAGTGGTAATTGATATAAATTATAGAGATTACGGTCAGACGCGTAGCCTTCAATTCAAGACTATTGTGAGTGAACTAGGAGTCGGGCAATGAGCCACAAACACGTAAACCAGTCCGGCTTTACAATTGTCGAATTACTGATGTCAATAGGCATAGCCACAGTAATTGCAACTGTACTTCTCTCAATATCCCTGACTTTCTTTGGCAGCACTGCACGCAGCCAAGTAACTGCGCAAATGGCAGTTGATTCACACTTTATGCTTAGAGCTATCATCGAGGACTTAAGACTTGCCGACAGCATAGGCGTTTCAAATAATTTACCTGATGCAAATGCCCCTGGCACAGGGTGGATTACGAGCGATGCGAGTAACGTACTTGTCATCAATAGCCCAGCTACAACAGTCAATAATGAGATTATTTACGACCCGAACACAGGCAATCCGTACAATAACGAATATATTTACTTCGTAAGCGGCAGCACCCTCTACAAACGCTTACTGCAAAATTCATTAGCTACCGGCAACAGCATCCGAACCACTTGTCCGGATTCTCTTGCCAGCTCTACCTGTCCGGCTGATAGAAAATACTCCACAGATGTTGACGACATGACATTTACTTTTTACGATGCAAGCAACAATGTAGTAAGTGATCCAACTGTGGCGCGTTCCGTGCGTGTCGGCCTCTTGATGTCTAGGCGTGTTTTCGGCTCAAACGTAACGTTTAATAATTCCATACTTACAAAGCTTAGGAATTAGTATGAAAATATTTAACCCAACCTCTGGCTTCAATTCTAAAGGTTTTATCATGCCGGTTTTGCTCTTCACGGTAACTTTGATTGTCACCATGATGGCGCTCGTCGGCTCGTTGTCGCTTACCACATACAATTTGGCATCACGAGAAGCCTATAAGGTTAATGCTCAATTAACAGCTGATGCGGGACTTGATATCGGCATACACGAATTCAACCTCGACAACACCTGGACAGGCACCAGCAGTACGGACGCTAACTGGTCGGGCGTCGGCAGAGAAATTAATCTTCTTGACACACCTAAATTACGCACAACCTATGAGACGACTGTTCTTGACGGTTCAAGTGACGACAGAAAAATCGTGTCTGTCACTGCTCGTAGCTACTCGCCCAGCACTTCTGCCACGCCAAAGATTACACGCAAATACGAAGTAGATTTGCAAAAAGTGACTTCCGGCACAGGACCCTCTTCAGTTGTCACTGGTGTTGGTGGTCTTATATTACACAACAATGCCAAAATAACCGGAGGCGATGTAGTAGTCAACGGAACAATAAATGTGGGAGAGAATGCTCAAATTGGCCTTTCTACGACGCCCGAAACAAACGCCGTTAATATCCGGGTAGCGCATACTAACTGTCCAAGCCCTGCGGATTCAACTTACCCTAGGGTTTGTACTTCCGGAGAGAACGGACAGCCAATCACAGTCGAAAATAACGGCAAAGTTTATGCAGACGTCAGGGCAACCAACCAGACCGATGGCACAAATATGTTCAACCCGGGACTGATTGCTAACCAAACAGTTGCGCCGATTAATCTACCGGCTTATGATCGTGAAGCTCATAAGACAGCAGTAGTGTTGCCGCACCGACCGTCAACAGAAAGCATTATCGCCTGCGGTAACAATGAGACAAAGACATGGCCGGCCAATGTTAAGATTACTGGCAATGTGGCTCTAGGTAATAATTGCACCGTTACCTTGTCGGGTGACGTTTGGATCACCGGCAATCTGACATTCGGCAATAATGCAAAAATTGTCGTACCAGATTCGCTGGGGGCCACTATGCCGGTTATGATGATTGACGGCTCAGGAGGCCTTGTAATTGGCAACAATGGCACCGTACAGGTAAACAATGTCGGTACTGGCATCTACTTTATAGCGTATTGGAGCAACAGTTCTTGTTCGCCCGATTGTGCGGATGTAACCGGAACTGACCTAAAGAATAGTCAAGACGTAGTCAAGATCGATTTAAATAACAATGGCAGTGCTCCGGGCAGCATCCTGTATTCTCGATGGTCAAGAGCACGAGTTGCTAACAACGGTGCCATTGGTGCTGTAGCCGGTCAATCAATCGAACTTGGTAATAATGCCGTTATCAACTTCACCGCATCGGTACCTGGCAGCAGTAACCTAACAGTTACCTGGGTAAAACGCGGCTATATGCGAGTTTACGACTGATTAGTTAAGGAAGAGAAACCCGAAAAGGTTTTCTCTTCCTTAACTTCGTCCGCCACTTGGCAAACTCAGGATCCATTCCATCCAATTGAATAACCTTTTCGGGGAGTAAATTGTCAAAAAGATTGATACACACAAAATACTTAGAGTATAGATTGCTGATTGCTGCCTTTGGCGGGGCTTTTGCCTAAATGCTTATACGCTTTATGGGTCACTCTGCGCCCGCGCGGCGTACGTTCCAGTAACCCTATCTGCATTAGGTAAGGCTCGTAAAAATCTTCTATGGTACCGCGCTCATCGCCGGTAAGCGCCGCCAGCGTCTCCACGCCAACTGGTCCGCCGTTGTGGTAGTCGATTATGGCAGTAAGCAGCATCCTGTCGGCTGGATCCAGACCTAATTCGTCTATTTCAAGCAACTGAAGAGCTGATGTACTTATATCCTGATCAATAATGCCGTCACCGTTGACATCAGCATAGTCGCGCACTCGTTTGAGTAAGCGGTTTGCAATCCTCGGCGTCAATCGTGCTCTTGACGCCAAGGCTTCAGCTGCTCTTTTATCAATTTTGATATTTAAGATCTTGGCCGCACGTTCAATAATTTGCTGAACTTCTTCGGGTTTATAAAACTCCAAACGATGAATAATACCGAAACGATCCCTAAGCGGAGCCGCCAATGATCCTGTACGTGTCGTAGCGCCAATGATAGTAAATTTCGGCAAATCAAGCCGAAGGCTACGAGCAGAAGGACCTTTGCCAAGCATGATATCAAGCTTGAAGTCCTCCATGGCACTGTATAGAACTTCTTCTACGCTGCGATGCAGGCGATGGATCTCATCAATGAACAAAATATCACCGTCTTGCAGGTTAGTAACAATGCTGGCCAAATCGCCAGCTCGCTCAATTGCAGGTCCGCTGGTAACTCGTATGTTAGCCCCCATTTCATTGGCAATAACGGTAGCCATTGTAGTCTTGCCAAGCCCTGGCGGCCCATAAAGCAAGACATGATCGAGCGGTTCGCCGCGCTTACGAGCAGCAGTAATCGCTAATTGCAGGTTTTGCTTCAGCCTTTCTTGGCCTATATAATTTGCGAAGTCACGCGGACGTAGGCTGATTTCTAGCTCGCGCTCAACTTCATCGTTATCACTCGTGGTATGTACAATACGTTCAATCGCCATTAGATGCCTGTGTACTCTTTCTGTTCAACAAAACTTCACTGACTTCCATGTTCTTTGGCAGTTCGAGGATTTGCTTGATGAAACTTGCCACATCTTCCGGGCGCATACTAAACAAAAAGTCCTTGTTTTTCACACCCGTAGCCTTCTCGAAAATTTTGGAATCGAATCCTCCGGTACAAAAACTAATCACGCGGCAACCGGAGTCCTTAAGCTCAAGTTGCAAGTTAGTACTAAAGCCCCTAAGCGCCCACTTGGAAGCACCATATGCAGCTTGATCCTTGTAAGCCTTCGTGCCAACGGTTGACGCGACATTAACGATATCGCTGCCGTCCTGCCTGATCCGGTTGATAAGTTTTGAAGTAAGCAGTATGGGGGCCTTAACATTTACATCAAAAACTTTAGCTAATTCATCTTCTGTAATATGCTCGATTTCCTGTACACTCATCACGCCCGCACAGTTAATTAATGCATCAATAGGCTCGTTAATCGCAAGAACTTTATCGGCAGCCTGCTGAATGGAGCCTGGCTGAGTAAGATCAGTTTCAATAGTGAGCGTAGCAGTTGATGAGACAGTTCTGGAAAGACTGATAACTTTTATGTGAGCATTTGCGTAAAGCCGCGCCAGTTCTTTGCCGAGGCCGTCACTGGCTCCCGTTATGATAATCATAGCGCACTTCCCTTCAGCGCTTGCTTAATTCGCTCTTCGACAGCCAAGGTTTTATCTATAGTGCTAAGCGCGCTTACGGCATCTGGCAATGAATAGCCTAAGGCCATCAAACCCTGTATAGCCTCATCTTTTTCAGCTTGTGAAGTACTCACAAATAGCGCTTCTTCACTGGCCGTACTCACTAAACCAACCTTGTCTTTTAGCTCAACAACTACTCTCTCCGCTACACGTTTTCCTACACCCGAAGCTGCCTGGATAAATTTGGTGTCACCAGAGGCAATAGCCTGACGAACTTTTTCGGCTGAACCAACTCCTAAGATGCTGATAGCCATTTTAGGCCCTACACCCGTAACATCAAGTAACTGTTCAAATAGTTTCTTGGTGTCCAGTTTCATAAAACCGTACAAGTCGTGACTGTTTTCTCTTATGTGTTCATATATATAAAGCCTCACCCTATCACCGGTCGTAAGCAGACTGAAGTCTTCGAGCGGCACAAGTAAGCCATAACCGACGCCGCTCACGTCAACTACTACTAGCTCTTCCAGCTTTTCAGCCACCAACCCCGATAAAGTTGCAATCATATATGATCTATTATCTCATCTTCACATCATTTTCGAAATGCAGCAAATACAAGCAGATCTTATTGCCTGACTACCATCGAGTGCGCAATGGCAGCCGCTAATGCATCCGCACAGTCGTCCGGCTCAGGAACGGTTTGCAGCCCCAAAATTACGCGTACCATTTCTTGCATTTGCTTTTTTTCTGCTCGGCCATAGCCTGTTAATGATTGTTTGATTTGCAGCGGCGTATACTCGAATATTTCCAGTCCGTTTAATTTGCCAAGCAACAAAACGACACCGCGGGCTTGGGCAACCGTCATTGCTGTGGTGACGTTTTGGGCAAAGAATAACTTTTCCACCACCATTACTTCCGGCTTTGTTTCTTCTATAACTTGCTTGAGTTCTTCGTATATTGTCTGCAGCCTCTCGGCGTCCGGAGTTTTAGCCGGCGTACGAATTACGCCGCCATCAAGCAGCGTAGCCTTGCCCTTCGTGTCGAACTCGATAACTCCAAACCCCAAAATCCCAGTGCCGGGATCAATGCCAAGAATTCTCATCTCATACCTTGCTCACGCCGCAAGTAATTCTTCAGGAATATCAAAGTTGGTATGGGTAGCCGAAACGTCATCTAAGTCTTCCAGGGCATCCATTAACCGCATGATCTTGCCGGCCGTAGCCGCATCAGTTATTTCCACCGTATTATTAGGAACATACGTTAGCTCAGCTTCCAGTACTTCAACACCTTGGCCACGCAAGGCATCCCGGACCTTAGCCAATTCTTTCGGAGCTGTGTATATGACTGACTCCTCACCCTCTTCGTGCATGTCTTCTGCGCCGGCATCAACTGCCTGCATGAGGAGATCGTCCCCGTTCCCCTTAACTCTGATCATTCCTTTATGATCAAACTGAAATGCAACGGCACCCTTTTCGGCAATGTTACCGCCGTGCTTCGAAAAGGCCAAACGCACCTCAGGATAAGTACGATTGAGGTTATCTGTGGCACACTCTACCAGGATAGCTACGCCCCCCGGCCCGTACCCTTCATACATGACTTCCTGTATTGCTTCACCGCCAAGCTTGCCGCTGCCACGATCAATCGAGCGCTGAATATTTGCCATGGGCATGTTTGCCGCCTTGGCCTTATCAATAGCTAATCTAAGCGTAAAGTTCGTTTCGGGATCAGCGCCGCCACGAGCAGCCACAGCGATAGCATTACCGAGCTTTGTGAAAATTGCTCCGCGCTGCGCGTCTTTGGCGCCCTTTTGTCGCTTAATGGTTGACCATTTCGAGTGTCCGGACATCTACTTAAAACCTCTTACTCAATAATATTCTTCTCTGTTATTGTACCATGTTTAAGTTTTAGCCTGCGGTACAAAAGTAATGCTACGCTCAGTATAAGACCGTAACTTAGAAGCATGCTGCCGAGTGGCAACGCGTATTCGACATGAGCGTGCGGTATGCGCGAAAATAAGGATACAAGATCAAGAATGTAAGTCATTAGAGCCGTACCTGGCCAAGCAATAATCCCGGCTACTGTTGGTATGATCATGCCCGCTACTCCGCCTATGAGCGAAAGTAACATTGCGAATGGCACTAGCGGTACAATGACAGCATTGCTTAGAAGCGCAATAAGTGATGCTTCACTAAAAATGTAGAGAATGAGCGGTGCAGCCATCAATTGTGCCGATATGCTTTCAAATATGACTTGCTCAAGGAACTTAGGATCTCTGCTCCCAAGTACCAGTCTCTTTAATAGTGGAGCCACAACCAGTACGCCAAAAAACGCCAGGAAAGATAAGTACCATCCAACATCTGACCATAAATAGACAGGATTCCAGCCCGCGGTCAACGCAGCAGCCATAGTGATAAGAACCATCGGCTTAAAGGTACGGCCGTAGTACCAAGCCGCAATGCTCAGCAAGCTCACTATGGATGCTCGTACGATTGATGCGCTAAATCCCGTAAAGAGTAGAAAGCTGCCGATTAAAGCCAGTGCAATTACGGTGGACTGGTATTTGGATCGTTTGCTGAGAGCACGGCGTACGCCCCTTACAATAATTGTCAGATTATACCCGGAGACGGCTATTATGTGCGTTAGACCGACAATCGACAATTGCCTGCTGACCTCATCCGGTAACGTGCTCCGTTGGCCAACCAATAGGCCCAAACCGAATGAAGCCTGCGGCTCAGGCATCGCACTCTGCATGCCGGCTACGAATTCTCTGCGCGCTTTCTCAGACCAAAGCCCGCTTCGTCCAAGTACCTTGATCTCGCTATAGCTGGTTTTTGCCTGCCTTGATCCGCCTGTTGGGAATAATTTACCACGCACTTCCAGAATATCCCCCCGGTACACTACGGGCGTGCCATAACCTTGAACCTTAATCTTACCGGGCAAATCTTGCCTATAAGGTTCAATTATACTCACGTTTGAAGCATCGACATCAAGCTGTCCGGACTGCCCGTAAACAGCATCACCTTCTGCTTTGGCTTCAAGCACGACCGATTGACCGTACAATACCTCATACGGCGCCAGCTTTCGAGCAAATGCATCGCCCCGTATAATACCTGCGACTATTCCTAATAATGTTATTGCTAGCAGTGTTGTTATGTTTTGGTGCCTTAGAGTAGCTACGGCTAACAAAAGTGATGCGAACAACCAGCTCCAGCTTAGGCCGTTCTCGCCGCGAGCTACAGCCAGCCCGACCAGAAAGCTTAGAAACAAAACCGTCAAAATAGTAGTAAACCGAAAACTGGTATTTTTCCTCATATATTGTTAAGTACTATAACAAACCGGTATAAACAGCAGTCACCAAGTATAACCATAAAGGGCTTGACATAACGATACTCAAGGAGCATTGTTTAAGTAAAATATGGAACAGTCAGCAGATACCGCATCGCCAACACCGACAGGAGAGCCCACTAGTAGCCAGGTTTCGGTTGCTCAAAAGCAAAAAGGTCCTAAAAAAAGCATTTTGCTGTTTATCTTCGTTATTGCTTTGATAGCCGTTGCTGGTATTGGCGGTTATATCTTGGCTGACAGCAAAGCCAAAAAAGAAACCGGAACTCTTAAGAGCCAGATCACTGCTTTAGAATCAAACGTCCACGAACTGCCCGCCGACGCAATTAAAGTATCAGAGTGCATTCCTAATATGGGTGCTCATTATCTGCCAAAAGATTCGGACCCTCAATACGGGCCCTTCTTGCTAGTAAATAAGGCGAACAAGGTTATCGGCGTCGAGTTCATGGCTAGTCAAGATATGTATACGGCTATTCCGGGCACCGAGCCGCCAGTTTCAGTACTAACAAAAAACAGCCCCCTATATGGATGGAAGTTCGATCACCTGGAACTTAGCCATACACCCGAAGGACACCCCGGCTTCTTAGAAGATCATATTGACGCGCATCTCTACACAGTTACGCGTGAAGAACAAAAACAAGCTTGCATATAGGCTCCGAAGTTCAAAATCAGCATGGAACACATAGGACTATTGTTCACAGATTTATTTGCTAAGCCGATAACTTCAGTTTACCATTAGCAATATGTGGTCCAACCTTGGTATCAGGCAAAAGGCCTTTGTACTATTTACTGTCGTTACTTTGGTGCCGTTAATTATTATCAATGTAATATGGCTGCGATCTTCGAAAGACCAGCTTCAGCAAGCAGCCGCAAGTCACCAGAGCATCCTGGTCAGTAGCTCCGCTCAAAGAGTTAACGAGTCGCTTGACTCAAAAATCAACAACGTAATCAGTTATTCTCAAAACACAAGCGTAATAGATTTTAATCTTGATGAGGCCAGGCTTCACTTACTACAGTTAGCAAATCAGAATATAGACATCAGACGCGTAGCCCTGGTTGACACTGCCGGGGATGAGCAAGTAGTGATTAAAAATCATGAGGTTAGCCAATCACTAAACAATGTGAAAGATAGCGAAGCGTTTAAGGTCGTAACTCTGCTTAGTAACGACGTATCGATCAGCGGTGTCGATTATTCCAGCGGAGAACCGACTATTACCGTTTCTGTTCCTTTACTCAGCTTCAGTAAAATCGGAGAGCAAAACTTAACCAGCGCCCAAGCCTTGGCGCGCCGTTATGGAGCAGACATCAAGGGCGCACTAATAGCAGATATAAGTCTAGATAATCTGTTTCACTCCGTGCTAGCTACTCGGCTGGGAAATGGAGGATATGTGTACATAGTGGATAGGCAAGGAAGAGTTTTAGCTCATCCTGATCAAGACTTCATTAATCCCGCTGCAAATCTAAGCAGCAATGAGCAAGTTGCTAAGTTTCTAGAACAGCCCGAAATTAGTGCTAAATCGGCCATTACCATATCCGAAAAGAACAGTACAGTACTTAGCACGCACTATCCCGTCAAACGAACCGGTTGGGCTGTTGTAGCCCAGGAGCCGCTGGATAGTATTTTTGCACCCGCCAACCAAGTAACTAAATTAGCTACTTTTATATTTGTTACAGCGGGGATAACTTCTCTGCTGTTAAGCCTATTGTTCAGCCGTAATCTAACACGCCCTATTCGAAGTCTGGTGACTGGCACCTCTCAACTGGGACAAGGTAATCTTGATATGCGCATACCGATTAAGTCCCGAGATGAAATCGGAGTACTGGCCGATCGGTTTAATGGTATGGCGGGCAACCTAAAACAGTTGGTTTCTGACTTAAGAACTGAGAGTACCAAACTTAATGTGGTACTGGATAACATTGGTGAGGGTATCGTAGCCACGGATGAGCAAAATCGAATCGTGCTGGCCAATATATCGGCTGCCGTACTAGCAGGGACACTGCCAACTGACCTAATTGGCAAACCATTCGAATCCGTGTTTGAACTTACAAAAAATAATCGGCGGTTTGAGCTGAAGACCGAAGATACTGAAGTATACAAAGTCTTTAAAGAAATTGTGTACTGTTCCCCGAATAAGCGGCTGCACTATATAGATATATACACTAACAAAATTGATAACGACCCCAACGGAATAAAGAACATCATCACATTACTGGATAGAACTGACGAAAGAGAGCTCGAGATGATGAAGCTTGACTTCGTCTCTATGGCGGCACACGAGCTAAGAACTCCGATCACTGCCATTCGCGGATATCTTGGTCTTCTATCATCAGACGAGGAATCAATATTATCTGAGCAAAGCAAACGATCCGTAGAGCGTGCTCGCTCCAGCGCCAGTCAGTTAGTCGGTTTAATTAGCAACCTGTTAAATGTATCAAAGATCGAACGCGGCGCATTGTCTATGAGTCTTAACAAAGTAGACTGGGCACAAACGGTTAAAGATGCCGTCCAAGACCATATTTTCAGCGCCGAGGAGAAGCACATTGACCTTAAATATGAGGGTCCTTCAGAAGGCGTACTGCTACTAGCTGACGAAATTGCCATAAGAGAGGTCATCAATAACCTTATCGCAAACGCGATTAACTATACGGAGCCTAACGGCCACGTAACTGTTAGTATTAAACTTGAGAATAACCGGGTAATTACATCTGTAAAAGACGACGGTATCGGAATACCGGTGAACGCCCAAGAACGTCTTTTCACCAAGTTCTATAGAGCTAAGGGCGGTCTCGCAAGTGGAAGCGGAGGAACCGGACTGGGATTATATATATCAAAATCAATAGTAGAATTACATAAAGGCACGATAAAAATGCAATCCGGGTCCGAAAAGGGCTCAACCTTTATTGTATCGCTGCCTGCTTATGATGAGGTAGAATATCAAGAAGCAACAAGTAAACAAAGTAGAGGGGTTAAAAAACGTCGTGGCTGGGTTATCAAAAATACTGCTCGTTGAAGACACGCCTCAAATCGCCGACATCTATACGCAAGTTCTAACAAGACAAGGCTATAAATTGAAGGTGGCCGGTAGTGTAGATGAGTTGCTGGAAATAGTACGAAAATTCAAACCCGACTTAATTTTTCTGGATATTATGCTGCCTGGTGGACGTACTGGGCTTGATGCCTTAAAAATCTTACGCAACGATCCCGAATACGGTGCTCAAAAAACCCGTATCGTTCTCCTGACCAATCTCGGGCAGAATGACGAGGTGCAGAAACTTTGGGAAAAATATGCGGACGGCTATGTAGTAAAGGCAGAGATAGATCCGCACGAGCTAAATGAAATTATTGAGTCATTTAATTAAACCGGCGTTTGTTCGCTAAAGAAAACGTCTAAAGTTTACAGGCCCAACGTCCGGGTCAACTATGAAGTAAGCTAATAGTTCTCAACCTTGCATTAGCCTACTAATTTTGAAAAAATTGAGAAGGCACAGAGAACTATATGTCACCTGATCGGAGCATAAATATGGGCAACACCTCGCAGTATGTCGGATATCTTGGAGACTAAGAGTAGTACTAAGCGCTCGGAAACTGCCGAACACAAGAGGCTGGAAAACCTGTTGGATAATCAGCAGCAGGTACTAAAGTTAATCGCCAAGGGGGCAGACCTACTTAAGACTCTAGACCTTATTGCACGCATGGTTGAGAAGTTTTCCGATAACAAGATATTCGCATCTATTTTGTTACTAGACCAAAAAAGCAAAAAGAATCTAAACCATGGTGCGGCCCCCAGCCTGCCTAAAACGTACATCCGGGCAATCAATGGAATGAAAATCGGCCCTAATGCGGGGTCCTGTGGTACTGCCGCTTACACCAAAAAACAAGTAATCGTATCAGACATAACCACTGACCCGCTATGGAAAGATTTCAAGCAGCTTGCCTTAAAACATAAGCTGCGCGCATGCTGGTCAACACCAATCCTTGCCTCAAACGGCAAAGTGCTGGGCACATTCGCGCTTTATTACCGGCAACCTCGTAAACCAAGCCCTGAAGATAAAAAGCTTATCCGTATCATGACTCAAACTACAGCTCTGGCTATTGAGCGGAAGCGAGCCGATGAAGAACGCCAAGAGCTATTATCAAGAGAGAAAGTTGCGCACGCTGAAGCCGAAAATGAACGGCGCCGCATCAATAACCTCTTCATGCAGGCACCAGCATTGATCGCTGTTTTGCGAGGACGAGAAGGCACATGTGAATTATTAAATCCATCCTTTAGTGCTATGTGGGGGAATCGCAAAGTAGTGGGGAAAAAGATGCGAGAAGCCTGGCCCGAGCTCGAAGGCCAGGGCTGGTTTGAAATGGTGGAGAAGATCAACGATACCGGTGAAACTATTTCAAACAATGAAAAATCTGCTATAGCGGACTGGCATAACGACGGAAGGTTAACCGAAAAATTCTTTAACTTCGTATATACCCCCTACCGAACACCCGAAGGTAAGGTAGCTGGTGTTATGATTTTTGGTAATGAAGTTACAGAACAAGTGTTAGCCCATAGAAAAGTCGAAGAAAGTGAAGCCCGCTTCCGGGCAGTATTCAATCAAGCTGCGGTGGCAATATCAATAACCGGCCTTAACGGTAAATGGATTACTCTTAATAAAGCCTACCCCAAAATGCTCGGGTACACGGAAACAGAATTGAAAAAACTTGACTACACCACGCTAACACACCCGGATGACAGGGCAGCCGACAAAGATGCAGTCGCTAAACTTATAGCCGGTAAAATATCAACGTATATAAGAGAGAAGCGTTATATCCACAAGAACGGCTCAATCGTGTGGGCACTGATCCATGTTGCGCTTATCAAAAACGAAAAAGGCGAACCGCAGTACATGACTGCAGCTATAAAGGACATTACTCGCCGTAAGCAGGCGGAGGAAAGCCTTCAAATCTCCGAATTGCGTTACCGTACTATGATTGAACAATCCCCTCTTAGCGTCCAGATTCTTTCCCCAGATGGAAGAACGCTGCAAGTCAACAAAGCGTGGAAAGAACTTTGGGGTGCATCGCTGGAACAAATGAAAGACTACAACATGCTTAAAGACACACAGCTCACTGAATTGGGCATTATGCCTTACATTAAGAAAGGTTTTAAGGGCGAACCGACTGTAATTCCTGCCGTAAGATACGAACCGAATAAAACAATAGAAAATGTTAGCGAAATACATTACCGCTGGGTAAGGGCCTTTATTTATCCGGTAAAGGACAACAAAGGCACCATACGTGAAGTCGTACTGGTGCATGATGACATAACTGAGCAGAAACAAGCCGAGGAAGCGCTGCAACAAAGTGAGGAACGCCTGCGTTTCATGGCGGAGTCTATGCCACAAAAAATATTTACGGCAACTCCTGACGGAAAGGTTAACTACTATAACCCGCAGTGGATGGAATATACAGGACTTTCTTTTGAACAAATGAAAGACTGGGGGTGGACACAGTTTGTGCATCCGGATGACGTTAAAGAAAATGTAAAACAGTGGCAGCACTCTGTCGAAACGGGCGAGCCATTCCAGCTGGAGCACCGGTTCAGAGACAGGCATGGTAAATATCATTGGCATCTTAGCCGTGCTCTGCCTATGCGCAATAAGCACGGCAACGTAACTTTATGGATCGGCTCGAATACAGACATACATGACATTAGAACTGCGCTGGAACGTGAACGCAAGCTAAAAGAAAAGACAGCTTCGCTGGCCGAGCAGCGATCGCAATTGATGGTCCTAAATCGAGCCAAAGACGAGTTTATTTCATTGGCCTCTCACCAGTTACGCACGCCAGCTACTGGAGTTAAGCAGTATCTGGGCATGGTGCTTGAGGGTTACGTTGGGGAACTTACTCCCGGCCAGCAAGAGATGCTTAAGCTTGCCGAGGAAAGCAATGAGCGCCAGATTCAGATCATCAACGACCTTCTGCAGGTTGCCCATATTGACGCCGGCCAAGTCAAATTACACAAAAAGCCCATAGACCTAGTCAACTTGCTCGAGGATGTGCTGAGCGAGCATTCATCTAAGTTTCATAAACGGCGCCAGAAAGTCATATTCAAACATAAACCAGGTAAGCTTATTGCCGTAGTAGATGAGCCAAGGATGAGAATGATACTCGATAACTTGTTGGATAATGCCAGCAAGTATTCGCACGACAACAAGACCATTACCGTCGAGTTATCTAAATCAAAGGATGCTGCTAAAATTGCTATACAGGATGAGGGCGTAGGTATGAAAAAAAAGGACATTAGTAAGCTATTCCGTAAGTTTTCGAGGCTCGATAATCCTCTTTCAGTCATGGCGGGCGGTACGGGGCTAGGACTATATTGGGTTAAGAAAATTGTTGATCTACACGGTGGATCTATAGTTGTAGACTCAAAACTTAATAAAGGATCTACGTTTACTGTTACTGTTCCGGCGTAACTGAACTTCAGGAGAAAAGGTATAAAACTATGGCTAAGATTCTAATTATCGAGGATAACGACATACTAAATCAGGCATACACCTTCATGTTGAAAAGCAAAGACCACACTGTAGAATCTGCTTACGATGGAGAAGAAGGGTTGCTAAAGGTCAAAGACTTTAAACCGGACATAATACTGCTCGACTACTTGATGCCAAAAATGGACGGAAAAGAATTCTTGAAGCGTTACAAGAAACTGAATATCAGAACTGGCACTAAGATCCTGCTGCTAACAAACCTAAGCGCAGAAGAAAAAATTAATGACGCGATGGCTCTAGGCGTATACAGAAACTTGCTAAAGTCCGAATTGAAACCTTCAGATCTTGTTAGTATTATTGACGAAATTATAGGCGACGAATCGATAGACGAGAAACTGCTCAAGAATTAAGGGCTTCTTGGAATGACTCATTCGAATCCACTGCAAATTGCAATCGCTGCCAAGCTTCATGCGTAGGCTCAAGCAGTAAAGAGTACATGCTGTCCGGTAAAGATGCTCTAAGCTGCACTAGCGCTGATTTAAGACCGACTTCTCCGTTTGCCACCTTTGTCATGACAGCCAGAATTCCGGGGTAAAGTTTATCCATGCTTTCCATAATCACACCTGCTTCTCCGGAGTGTAAGCCTGATACGCCTAAACTATGCACCACTTCGCCTTTAAAAATAGTCGCAGGGACCAAGTACCGTTCACTAATTGGTAGCTCCAGGTGTGAACGACCATCTATAGAAAGTATGAATCTACTTGCTTGCATAGCCGCCCAACCTTCATCCATTGCCGGCCCTGAATAGTAGCTGCTATCAGTATCTAACGTTGCTGCGCGTACATTATCATCAATATGTGTAAAGCCAGCCGTAGTGTTCTCCGCTAAATCATAGCCCTTATCGGTAGGTATAAGAGCGACGGCTGATACGGCCAAATGTCCGGCCAGATGGCTCAACTCGTGAATAATAAAGTCAGCAACTCTTAATTCAACTATTCTCTCGAGCTCGTCGTCTGCTACTGAATAGCCCCATGACGCCACTTGTTGCCTAACTTCTTCCCTGTATTTATCGCGCCAGTTGTGAAATATCACTAAATCATATTGAACAGAACACCCCGGAGAAGCTGGTTTGTCATTTGCACCTGTAAAAAACTCTTCATCCGAAGGTGAACGGAAATGGCTTTCTGACAGTATATTTCTTAATCTTTCCGCATCCTTTTGAGGATTAATTACGACCGGTCTTGGGATTGACCATTCTCGCTCATGAAAAAAAGTATGCACTTGAGCAAGAGTTTCTGAAGCAACATCCAAACTATTGCCGCCAAATTCATGAAGTATTCTATCGCGAGTTTGCGCAAAGCTAGCTTTTACTTCATCAGCCAGTGCGTCATCTGCCGACACAAGGCTAAGGCTTTCTCCTTGAACAAACACATCCATCTCAGGCAGTGTTTGTCTTTCAAGTCTAGAAATGATCATAAAGCCATACTACTCGTAACCGTGCAAATAACAAGCACAAGCAAAACACTAATAACCCTTAACACTACTTATGGGAGGGCCCAGTGGGACTCGGTCACCTTTGGCGACCCCGTCGCAACATCTTTGCAAACAAGTTTGCAAGAGTTGACTCCCTTGCAGATTGCCACTGGCAATCTTCACCCCCGACACCCTTTTGGCGTGTCGTAAATTCAAGTTCGCTAGACTGCCAATGAAAATACCCGCCACTCGGGCGGGCACTTTCATTGGAGGT
>CBKXXB010000013.1:0-23521 GCA_966685145.1 uncultured bacterium
ATAATTGTGACAGCAAGTGTCCTTTTGTCGAGCTATTATCATTTAACGCATTATTTTATAGCTTGGCCGAACGTACCGGAAACTAAAACAACATTCAGCCAAAAAGTCTAACAATCTGTTACAATATATTCTAAAGAAAGGGAAGTCATAATGAGCAAATTTGATCAAGCCAAGATGCTACTGAAGGTCAAGAAACTACAAAAAGAACTTCAGAAGATGATCATCACCGTGGAAAAAGGTGACGGAGCCGTCAAAGTTGAAATTACTGGCGAACAGAAGATCAAAAAGATTCATATCGATCCTGACCAAGTTGACCTGGATGACATTGCTCAGCTTGAACGTTGGATCGAAGATGCAGTCAAAGAAGCAATTCAGCAGAGCCAAAAGGTAGCAGCCGAAAAAATGCAGCCTATGATGGGGCTCCTCGGCAACTTGGGTTTGTAGAGGATCTGCATACTTTATGCAAGTATTACCACCAGCGCTCGTATCATTAGTAGAAGCGTTTAGTAGTCTACCTGGAGTCGGTCCGCGTACGGCTGAACGTTACTCGTATTTTCTGCTTAGGGCTGATCCGGTGTTGGCTAAACAGCTGGCATCGGCAATCGGTGACTTGCATCAGTCTGTAGGTTATTGCATGAAAACCTTTGCTCTTGTGGAAAAAGGCAAAGAGCTGTCCGATCTCTATACCGATCCGAAGAGAGATAAGCAACTAGTAGCAGTCGTAGCTGAACCTTTCGATATACTAGCACTTGAGAAAACTAACCAGTTCAAGGGTACGTACCACGTTCTCGGAGGACTTGTTTCGCCCATAGACGGTGTTGGTCCGGAGCAGCTTCATGTCAATGAGCTTATCAAACGAATTGACGAAGACAAGGTTAAGGAAATCATCCTGGCCACTAACGCCAGTGTCGAGGGTGAGTCGACCGCTCTCTACATACAACAGCAGATCGGTAAGCGCAAGGTCAAGGTAACGCGGTTAGCGCGCGGCCTACCAGTTGGTATAGATCTTGAGTACGCCGACCAGATAACGCTCGGCAGGGCGTTAGCCGGACGAACGGTAGTATGATTGGAGACGAACAGGCGTCTCGTTTTAAAGATGCCGTACTTAAAGCTGAAAGTATAGTGATTGTCCAGGCCGACAATCCTGACAGTGATAGCCTTGGCAGCGCATTGGCATTAGAGGCAATATTACAGGAGCAAGGGAAGCAAACCTATCTGTACTGCGCTGTTGATATGCCCGATTATCTTAAATTTTTTGAAGGGTGGAGCAGAGTAAGCAAAGAGCTGCCACATGAATTCGGTTTGAGCATAATTGTTGATGCTTCCACTAGAACTCTTTTTGAGAAGGCCGAAGAGATAGGATTGCTCAAATTACTAGCACCTAAACCTTGTCTGGTGCTGGATCATCACCGAGAAACTACAAACGATCTGGATTTTGCGACACTGATTATAAATAGTCCTGACGTCTCGTCAACCAGCGAACTTATATATGACGTCTGTAAACAACAAGGCTGGAAGGTTCCTTTAGATGCCGCAAGGCACATTATGAGCGGTATTTTAGGTGACACGCAAGGTTTGTCAAACCAACTTACATCTCCCCAAACCTATAGAATAATGGCCGATTTAACTGAAGCGGGTGTTGACCGTCCCGCCCTCGAAGAAGCGCGTCGTGCTTTTACGAAGATGCCACAGGAAATCTTCCGTTTTAAAGCCGACCTTATTAAGCGAGCCGAATTTGTGGCAGACGGACGGCTTGCATTAGTGAGCGTGAGCCAAGATGACATCAACAAGTACAGCCCGCTTTATAATCCCGGGCCACTTATCCAGAACGACCTACTGCAAGTTGAGGGCGTACTTATAGGTATCGTGTTTAAAATATACGCAAACGGCACAGTTACTGCCATGATCCGCGCAAACAACGGTGCAGGTGTTGCCGACAAGCTTGCCGTGCATTTCGGTGGTGGCGGGCATGCCTTTGCAAGTGGCTTCAAGGTCATGGACGCGAGTTCGTTTGAAAAAGTTAAGGCTGGGTGCATACAGAAAACAACAGAGCTGCTTAATAGCTAACGCCTGACACGTTCATACCTCCAAAAAGTCCCCTTGTTGATGTGCCCAGAGTTCGGCATACAAACCTTTGGCTTTTAGCAGTTCGGCGTGACTGCCATCTTCTACCACCGCGCCATTATCAAGCACAAGGATGCGATCAAGCTTCCGTATGGTAGATAGCCTGTGAGCAATAACTAATGTAGTGCGGTTTTTCATAAGATTATCAAGTGCTTGGGTAATGTGTTTCTCGCTTTTACTATCAAGAGCTGATGTGGCCTCGTCAAGCACAAGAATAGGTGCCTTCTTGAGCATAGCGCGAGCGATTGCAACACGCTGCTTTTGGCCTCCAGATAGCTTAACACCACGTTCGCCTACCAGCGTTTCATAACCACTGGGCAGCTTAGCAATAAACTCATCTGCATGAGCGAGCCGGGCGGCTTTCATTACTTCTTCCCGCGAGGCATTGGGATCACCATAGGCTATGTTGTCATAGATGGAACGATGAAAAAGCAGCGGCTCCTGTGGAACGTAAGCAATGTTACGACGCAATTCGTCCTGAGCTACCTCGGCTATACTTTGTCCATTTATAAGAATCTTGCCGTTGTCAATCTCCATGAATCGGAGCAATAATTTAGTCAGTGTTGTTTTGCCGCCTCCGCTAGGGCCCACCAAACCGACTTTTTGACCATTGGGTATGCTTATGTTAAGGCCACTGAATACTGCGGCCTCGTTATCGCCTTCATACCTAAACGTTACGTTCTTAAATTGAATTTCACCGCCGTGAACCTTTAACTGTTTCGGGTTATCAACATCACGCACTGACGGTGTCTGATTATATATTTCGGTCATTTCTGTTGCATCGGCCATGGCTTCTTCAAGCTTTTCAACCAACTTACCAAAATTCCACAGGCTTAAGATAAGCTGCTGTATATAAAGCTGTATAAGAATGATCTCGGAGATACCGACCGTGCCTTCAATTGCGAATTTCGCCGACAATAAGAATACGGGTATTTCCAGTGCGAATATAAAAACGGCTTTATAGACACGAATAAAGTCGCCAAAGAACATATTACGTAGTCTCGCTTTAACTCTTTGTCTACTTAACCTTCTGAATGTGTGCAGTTCAGCAGGAAACTTGGCGAACATCTTGACTGATAAAACGTTTGTTACTACGTCGGCATAGGCACCGGTTACTTTAGTATCATATTCGGCAACCGATCTAGAGCGTGGTATTTTGCGTTTATGTAAGTAAATTAGGCTCACTGCGAACACGATTGCCCATACAAAAAGAAGCATAGCTATAGTTGGAGCTATAAATAAAAGAATGACGAAGGGAAAGGTGACCTGAACCACTAACGCATTAAGATCAAACATGGCGGTAGTTGCAAGGGTTTCAAAGGAGCGCGTAAAACGATTGAATTTAGTAACAAGCGAGCCCGTAAAACTGTTCGCGAAAAAATTGCTGCTTTGCGCTAAGGTGGTTCTGAAGCTCTTTAGGTCAATGTCCATAAGTGTATTTGAAAGAGCATGAAACCATGCAAATATTGCTACGCGCCCTAGAACGACCTGACCAAAGTATGTGGCTGTCCAAAGCCACAAAAAACCGTAAAAGTCGCTTAGTACTTTGCCGGATATCGCGCTAACTTCCCCAACGAATCTACTCACTAAGTATGGTTGCAAAATATTTACAACAATAAAGAATAGCAAGTTAAACACGAAGGCCACTAGCCAAAGCCATTTACGCGGGCGCATAGCCGACCAATAGATGGCCAGCGATTTCCTTATCACTACTTAATAGTACAAGGAACCAGCGGCTGATCAAAATAGGCAGCTTGACACAACAACCCAGGACTCATACTATTGGAGTCATGCAATACGTAAAACACATCACGATATGTTCCATGGGCGGTATCTGCAACTGTTGCTCGTGACAATTTATAACTTTGAAAACAAAATCCCCGGGCAAACGGGGATTTTTAATAGGAGTAATTAGAAACATGGAATCACCTTTAGAGTTTTACGAAAGGCTTACAAGCCAAGATAATCCAAGCCCTATTTCAATAGCCAGATTGGGTCAGTACGCACTTACTGCTCTGGTCAGAGGAGACCTGCATATTCACGATTTCTGGCAGAAGACTCTCCAGTACCAAGAATATCCACTGCTTCTTGATGACCCAAGCGGCCATGTCCCGCGTACAATGTTTATGCTCAGCGATCTTACATACGTATTGGGCGCACAAATGACACCAGAACGCGTTTACTTGCAAGGCATCGGTCCAACAAATAGGCAGTTCACATTTAGACTAGGAAAAGATGGGAAACCTGTTTTTCAAGTTTATCCGGTGAGCGCATGCATCTAATGATAAACTGGAATCAACATGAAACTGTACAACACCCTTACAAAAAAGGTTGAACAAATTGTGCCCCTTGATGAAGGCAGAGTAAAGCTTTTTGTATGTGGACCTACAGTTTACGATTTTGTACACATCGGTAATGCGAAAACATACGTGCAATTCGACGTTCTGGCGCGAGTGTTAAGATACAGTGGATTTGATGTTTTTTACTTACAAAATATAACCGATATTGATGACAAAATTATCTTACGCGCAAAAGAGCAACGGACCAGCTGGGACGCATTACGAAGTAAATACGAAAAAGAATACATGCTTGATATGAAGAGGCTCAGCAATACTGCCGTTACAAGCTACGCTCGAGCCACAGATTATATTGACGATATAATTCGACAGGTCCAAACACTTTTAGACAAAGGCCATGCCTACAAAACTGAAGATGGCGTCTACTTTGAAATCGCGACTTTTCCAGAATATGGGAAACTGTCTGGCCGGACTGAAGTCAAGGAAGACGACGCCGAAACGCGTGTAGATCAAAGCGAACAAAAACGCGGCTGGAACGACTTTTGTCTTTGGAAATTTTCAAAGCCAGGCGAGCCTGTTTGGAGTGCGCCATTTGGTAATGGTCGTCCAGGTTGGCACATTGAAGATACGGCAATTACAGAACATCACTTTGGTCCCCAATATGATATACACGGTGGTGCAGTTGATTTAATTTTTCCTCACCACGAGGCTGAAATTACGCAAATGGAGTCAGCGTCCGGCCTAAAGCCTTTTGTAAAATATTGGGTTCACACCGGTTTTTTGAAAGTTAACGACCGTCGTATGGGTAAAAGCCTTGGCAATTTTCATACCATTCGAGAGGTCTTAGAAAGGGGCTACGATCCTTTAGCACTACGGTTATTTATGTTGCAAGGGCATTACCGTTCACCAATTAACTTTTCTTGGGAAAACTTAGATGCAGCGCAAACTCGCTTGAAAGATATCCGAGGATTCGCAGATCTTCGTTTTCAGACAATTACGAAGAATCCTGGGAATCCTACAAAGCCACTACAGGGACTAGCGTTTGATCGGGCATTGGCTGATATCACAAGCGCAGTTACGAATGACTTAAACACCCCTGAAGCATTGGCTATTTTAGGAAGGCTCATTACCGATGCCGAGATGAGCGGCATTGACAGTAGTGCTCAAAAAGCATATGACAAGTTTTTGAAAAACCTGGACAGGCTATTTGGCCTGAACCTATTACATAGCACCGATATAAGCCCAGAGCAAAAACAACTTTTACGCGATAGGCAAAAAGCCCGCGAAGCTCATGAGTGGACTAAAGCCGACAAGCTTCGTGACAAGTTGGCTCAGCACGGTATTGATATTCGAGACACACCTATAGGGCCAGTGTGGAGCAGGAAGCCTAGCTAGAACCTTAAGCAGGTTCCTTTTTAAGAGTTTTAGTGTCTGGTAGTCTCTGTTGTAATTTATCTTCAAGCAGCACACGTATACAGCCGGCTATCGGAATTGCGGCCAAAGCACCAAGTATGCCGCCAAAACCCACACCTAAAAGTGCCGCTGCAAACACAGTTAAAGGCGTCAACTGGTTGCCTCTCGACTGTATATATGGCTGCAATGTTATGTTTTCAATTTGTTGATAAAGAAGGAAGTAAATCGCCATAATAATGGCGAGGGCGCTTGAAGCAAACAGAGAGAACAGCACGACGATAGCCGCCGCTAGAATGTTGCCTATAAGAGGTATAAGTCCGAACAGGAAAACAATTCCGGCCAGGGCCACCGCATTTACCGAAGAATCTGTAAGCGTACTGGCTATAAGAAGCGTGATAAGAGCAAAGCCCGCCGCTATTGCCGCTATCAATACTTGGCCGTTTACATAGCCGGTAATGACTCTATACATCTTTATTGCCATTTCCTTTCGGCGCTTACGCTTGCCCTCCGGCTGCAGAGCCATGATTCTCTCGTACCACAACGGACCCTCGGTAAGCATCATGAAGGTTAAAACCAGTACGGTAATGATGGAGACCAGTGTGCCCCCGATACGGCTCGCTGTTGAGAAAACTGGACCGGTTAGATCATCAACTCGAGAGCTAAAGTCGTTTCTAAGATTGACTAACTGCTCATCTAAGTCATAGCGGCGCACAGCGCGGGCAATCGCCGAGTCCTGTCTTCTGAACTCATCAATGGTAGCCGGTATGTCTTTAATAAAGTCTGTTGTTTGTTTAACCAGCGGCGGCACTACCAGCGCCAGGAAACTTACCAGAACTGTTAGCACGATTAAATAAGCTATTCCGGTCGCCCTGATCCGGCTCTTTGACTTAAGTCTGCGGTAAAGCCAGTTCACGGCAGGATTGAGAGCAATTGCAAAAAAAGCCGACACGGCGATTAACGTAAGCTGATGTGTGACCTGACTAATAAAATTGAGCAGTAAAACAGCAGCTACAGTCAGAAAAATGGTTTTGGCAATGGTTTCTGTTGTAATGCTGATGCTCTTCTCGGGCTTGCCAAAAAGTTTCATAAGCTCATTATCGCCAGTTTAATGCCTTTTTGCAATTATGGATTCATAAGAATTAAGTAATTTTTGTCCGATGACGCCCACGTCATACTGATAAACCGCGCTCTGCTGGCTTTTGTGAGTTCGCTGACGCAGGGCCTTATCATTTATGAATCTTTCTAATTTATCGGCAAAGCCCACTATATCTTTAGGGTCCACCAGACACTCAGCCCAATCTCCAAGAACACTGCGATAACCGTCATTATCGCCGCCAATAACGACGCCGGATCCGCTTGCCATCGCTTCAACCAATATAATGCCAAAACTTTCACCGCCCGTGGCAGGGAAGACTGCAAGGTCGGCATCAGCAAGAAACCCAGCCTTATCGGCTTCCGGTACGAAGCCTTCGAATCGCACCACATCTGACAAACCGTTACTGTTAACAAAATTCTTGAGCTGAGCCGCCATCGGTCCCTTGCCGCCGATAACGACCTCAGCATTGCCTAAACGATCTGTATTCTGTAGAGTTTTTATTGCATCTAAAAGATACTGACAGCCCTTTCTCTCAACCAACCGTCCCAGGAAAACAATACGTATATTATCGCCTCTGCGCATGCCCCGCTTTCTTGACCTGAAAAAACGCGACACCTCGACAGGATTATGCAACACTTCACAGTCAAGCCCGTAATAGGCAGCCGCAAATTTACGTGCCGGCTCGGACGGCGTAAATACGCGGTCAAATTTTTTAAGCGTGGACTTTTGTAACAAACCAAGTGCTTTGGTCCCCAGCCTCGCCATTTGTGTAGAAGGTAAGATATGGAACGTTCCAACTAGTCCTTCATTTGTAGCTTTCTGCAGTACGCGGCCAGCCAGGAGTGGACTATACGGCATTTGGACGTGCAGGATATCAAGCTGTAACCGACTCAACACATTACCTATATACTTCCGCGAAGCAGGCATTGGCACTGATAAACGGTTGCCGTTAAAGCGAACTTGTATATTTTTAGCCAGGCTATGTACGTTGTCTAGGTCGTGGCGTTCGGTTTGACCAACCAGATAGTACACTTCGTGGCCTTTGTTGGCCATCCATTCACCGAGCGTTGTAATGTATTGCTGAGCTCCATCCGGACGGTCAAGGCTATCATCTAAAACAAAGCCGATTTTCATACCATCAGACGCCGCCCGCAACGTCTCTATACAGCTTTTCGTATTTATCTATGACCTTGGGATAGCTGAATTGGTTTACGTGATTACTTCCCCAATCTATTAGTAATTTTCTTAATGGCTGATCATGCAAGAGCAAGTCCAGCCGCCGCACAAACTCAGCCGTGTTTTTGGGGTCCACCAACGACAACTGGCCTCTGCCGCTCATCACTCCCGCATAACCAGGATTATCGCCAGCGATAATAGGCACGCCCGTGGCCATGGCCTCAAGCAGGACTATGCCAAAGCTTTCACCGAAAAGTGCGGGTGAACACAATAAATCAGCCTTGCGCAAAAGGTTGATTTTGTCGGCATCATTTACGTAACCGAGAAATTCAACATTGTTAAGTCCTAGGTTACTTGCCAGCAACTCTAGCTTTTGACGGGCGGGGCCATCGCCCGCAATAGATAACTTGACCGAGGGATGGATTTGAGTAAGAGCCGCGTATGCTTTTAATAAGTACTTTAGCCCTTTTCTTCTCTCCAATCGACCCACAAATACTATATGCTTATCACCGGTGCTACCAATATTAGGCGCATTTTTATAACGTTCAAGGTCTATGCCGTTAGGAATAAGGCTGATCGGGGTGTCGGTCAGAGTCCGCACATATGACGCTGCCGCTTCTGAAACAGCGGTCAATCCGTGCAGATACTTGAGTATAGATTTAGTATAAGGAGTAATGACACGCTCGATTGTCTTGCTCATCACCGTATCAGGCAGTTTTGCATGAAAAGTAGCCACATTTTTGCTCGTAGAACGGCCCAAAATTTGGCGGCTTACGACCGGCACCCATGGTTCATGAAAGTGCAATACGTCAAACTGTTCACGGGCCAATAGTTCTTCAACAGCGTCACCGTTTACATTTACCGATATCTGGGCAGTAGTGTGAAACGGCGATTTAAAGTCAGCAGCTCCGCCAATGAACAGTACGCCCTGTGGATGGACATCTGATATTTCACGAGGCAGCGGAGTCAGTATTTTTACATCATGTCCGCGCCTTATAAGTTCCGCGTACATTGCTTTCACGCATTCTTGTACACCCCCACCCTTGTAGATATTGTACGGGCATACTATACCGATTTTCATTATAAGTATGGTATCACGGATCTTGGCTTAGTAACTTGCGAAGCTTAGGAGGGACAAAAGGGCTAAAGCTTTTTTTGTCAGCTACAACGCTAACACTGTGGCTTTTAAGCTTGATCGGTATTGCAGTGTAATCACTGAACACTACGCGCATATGCTGTTCTACGACACGGTTGTCAAAGTAGTTGTCGCTTTCAACAACCAGATGCCATACCGGCAAATCGACCCGCTGATTACAGTTATTCAGCGTCAGCATCGTTATTGAGGTGTCCATGTGAGTGCGCATATCATTACAACGCCAAAGATACACTTCAAATTCGGTCATTTGTTGTCGTTGCTCTGGCAATATATGTGCAAACTTATGCTTGGCATTGTGAGTACGGCTATAGAATCTGCGAATAATAACCGGATGAAGAATTACATTTTTAAAGAAGGTTGCGGTTAGCGGGCGAGAGAAAAGTGTAGCTCCGTAACGATAAAAGAGGTAGCGTCTGCGGCTAAAGGTAAATTCATCGTAATGCATAAACCCCACAATACTTATTAGCAGATCAACCTTTTTTGCAATGTCCGGATGCTTTTGCAACATGCGCGTAACTACAGCAAAGCCGAAAGAGAGGGCAACTATCGTGAACCTGCGATTACGGTAGCGTAACTTTACAAAAGCAGCAAGATAATCGGCAAGGTTATCAAGGCTTGGCTTCTGCCCGATCCTATAAAAGCTGTCCATCCCACCGAATCCCGGCAAGTCCGGCATAGTAACAGCACCATAGTCATTCAGTAAGTCGGCCAAACCAAACACGCGCTCCAAGCTAGCATGGTGGCCGTAAACGAGAAGTATCTCGCGTTTTTTACGCTTAGGAGCCGGCATACGCAGCATGCGGCCGCGCAAACCGTTCATATACAACGGCACTATAAAATCAGCAGACTTCTTAGATTCCTTCTTGGGCATTATCCTAACTCTACGGCAAAATCTCGCTTCTTAGCAAGCACAAGCTGGGACCCAACTCTATTCATACAAGGAATATGTGCTGACCCAAATGTATTCCCATGGTTCGGGCTCCGGTCCTTGCAGGCTAGCCCCTTCAGGATAGCTGGGGACCCAACCAAACTTTTTTGCGTTTTCATAGTTGTTTTTGCTGAGCCAGCTGTAACAACTGGTCGTCGTAAACGCCTCAAGCCCTATGCCATCACAAGCCAGATCAATCGTATAGCCGGTATGGTGTCTCGAGTAGCCTGGCGGAGCCGCGCGACTTAAAACATCTTCAACCATATCATCAACGTAACCAGCAGCTACACTTTCCGTATAGATGCCTTCGCTACGCATTCTCCTTAAGAAGAGGGCACGCTGAACTTCTATCGAGCGGTACGCCGATGTCATTTGAAGTTCAATGCCGTCTTTTAATGCGGCGGCCTTCATTTCTTGCCAGGCAATAAGCGCGTTAGGCTGGATAAGATCATCGTCGGTAAGGCCTGGTTCATTCGTTTTCACAATACTGGCTACGGGCACACTGCTAAGCCTATAACCACGGCTTTCTGCTATATCCTGTATGCGCTTATCCGCTTCTGTATTGCCCGTAATGAAAGGACGTATTTGGAGGTTTTGAGTATTGGGGTAGGCGTATGAGCTATATAATTCCTTGAATTCACCGCCCGTAAAAGTCCGGAGGGTTTTGACTTTAGGCTGGTTGTCTTTTAGCTGTTGTGGCTCGGCCGCGTGTTCGCTGCCTTTCGGTTTGTCTGTCAAAATTGCCGAATTCTGAAAGTAAACAAAGCTCGCCATAGATACCCCTACGGTCACCAGCAAGAGAATCATCTTGGCTGGCTTTTTTTGGTGCGATTTTCGTTTATGTCTGGCTGCTTCTAAATGTTGCGGCTCTATAATTCGCATAACAGCTTTAGTATAACCTAGATTGATGTATGTGCTCTGTTGAGATACAATCACTCTGTCTTTTGCTTATTTAAGAGCAACTTAGTCCGCATGCATGTAGAGCGGTTCGGGATCGTCTAATGGTAGGACAACGGGTTTTGGTCCCGTCAATCTAGGTTCGAATCCTAGTCCCGAAGCCAATTTTGATTTCGTTTTTACGCTTACGCTAAGCAGCTCTCATGAAACCACTAAGCCTGTTAGAAAAATCGCAGCCACAAGTACCTTATACCTTTATCCTAAACATGCCACTTATGGTTAGGGAGGACAGGCTATATGAAGAAAACTAAAATAATAAGTAAATCTATGCGGTTAAGCGACCTCAGCTTTGATGAGTTCTATGAAAATGATTTAGAGCCGCACTATCAATTCAAGGCAGAACGCATACAAACTCGCCGTTGGCGGCAAGTAAAAAATCAAATCGTTTAAGGGCGTGCTAATTCTTCGCTGCAGCATGACTCCTCAAATAGAATATAAACGGAGCGTTAGTGTTTGTACCGGCGTTGGTTAAATGTGTCAATCCGTAATATAATTCCTCTGAACAGTTAAAAATTCAGGGGGACTCATACACGTGAGCAAGACCAACCGGGTTTATCTGTTATTTATTTTTTTCGCTGTCATATACTTGGGTCTAATACTGTTGCTACCGCCAGCGCCTTACGCACTGAGGCAACACCAGCTAACAGAAGATCAGGCACGTCTTTTAAGCTTGACGCTGATAATTCCGTATATCGTCATATGGTTTGTGGCTTTTTTCGGATACGTGCGCTTAAAAAGTTACGCAATGCTTATAAGTAAAAGCCGGGACGGCAGGTTTTTACTAAACATAGCCGAAGGGCTACTGGTTCTAGCTATTGGCCTGCCGGTAACTGCCATAGCTGATAGTTTGATTAGGTATATGGCAAGATCAAGTCACCATCTTACACCAATAAGTACGATTACAAGCGTTTATGCAGACATAATTATCGGAGTTATCGCCATGAGTTTTATATACAAGGGCGCGCAAGGCCTGGCAAAAATGGTAAACAAGCAAGCTAGCACCACGCCCTCTTACGCCGTTACTCTTAGCATGGCAATTATAGGCACCTCTTTTATCGGCCTCACGCTAAACAACCCGGCAAGACAATTCCCCATTAGTGAAACTGGTAGAGCCGCATACTACTTGCCCGACTTCTTGCTCGTGACTACAGTCCTAATCCCGCTATTGTACGTATGGTATATAGGACTCCAGGCATCTTTTTATATAGAAGTTTATCGTCGTCAAGTAAAGGGAGTGATTTACAGAGACGCGCTCGGCTACTTGGCAAGCGGCATTATGTTTATAATCATTGCGCGCATCGCTTTACGCTACCTCACTTCATTAAATACCATAGTAAGCAGCTTAGCTTTGGCCTATCTGCTCGTGGTGCTGTACGGCCTTCTTATACTGACTGCAATCGGTTATGGTCTTACAGCTAAAGGAGCTAAGAAACTGAAGCAATTGGAAGAGGTTTAGTTTTTATGGCCAGGACTAACTCGCTATATGAGCACGTACTAGCCATAACTGCCGATTATTTAGGTCCTGCAGCTCATCGTTTCGTAGATCGCCAAATCGAGAATCACCTAAAAAAGTCACCGCAAGACTTCACTAAAAACGACTTAGGCACATTTATTGACTGGACTAACATAGCTCTGGCTGTCTTGACTGAAGATAAGAAACTAAGACGCGAATATACTGCTCGTTTACATGCTTTGTTGCATAAGAATCATCAGAAAAGCAGTAGTAATGAATAGTATCCCAAAAAGATCAGCTGATGACATCAGCCAGCAATTAGCAGAGCTAGAACGCCAACGAGCCGAAGCCGACGCGCTGTTTCTGAGCCTGGGCGACGGAGCAATCGCTACCAATGAAGAAGGGACTATTTGCCGGGTTAATCATGTGGCTTTAGATATTCTAGGAGTAAACGAAGAAGAAATTCTGGGCAAATGGTACCCTAAAACCATTGTTGCAATCGATGAAACAGGGAAACCCATACCTGCTCTTGATCGCCCTATTACGCGCGCTTTTATAACCGGCAAGCCAGTTTCGGAGCAAGTTTATTACCGGACTAAATCCAACCCCAAGCTTCCTGTGTTCATAACAGTGTCACCAACGATGTTAAAAGGCAGGCCGATAGGTGCAATTGCCATATTCCGAGACATCAGCAAAGAGCATGAGATAGATCGCATGAAAAGTGAATTTATTTCGATCGCTTCACACCAGTTGCGTACGCCTCTCAGCGCCATTAACACCTATACGCAGATGCTGCTGGGCGGTTATGCCGGCGACTTAAGCGCAGAGCAAAAGAATTTTACTAGGATAATCTTGTCTTCAATAGATCGCATGAATGAGCTTATCAGTGCGTTGCTTGATATTTCCCGTATCGAATCAGGCATGCTTCGTATTAACCCGTTAACCATAGATTACCGCGAGGTTGTGTGGTCAATTATTGACGAGCTTGAAGCGTACGCTCGTGATAAAAACGTAAAAGTAATGTTTAGGGCGCCTACAGAATCCCTCAATGTAATGGCAGATCCGTTACTACTGAAAGAAGTCTGCGCCAACTTACTATCAAACGCCATTAAATACACGCCGCCAGGCGGCAAAGTTACCGTTAGCCTCAAGACTAAAGATAATGACGCTATTTTATCGGTCAAGGATACGGGCTATGGTATTCCGCAAGAAAACCAGCACAGCGTATTCACTAAGTTCTTCCGAGCCGGCAATATAATGCAAAAGGAAACATACGGTACCGGGCTGGGCCTTTACATGGTCAAGCTTATAGCCAATAGCGTTGACGGTAAGGTGTGGTTTAAGAGCCGTGAAAACGTTGGGAGTATATTTTACTTTTCCGTACCAATAAAGAGCGTAGATTCAAAGCTTTCTTCTTTGTAAATAGAGTTTTCTTACATTACGACACCCTTGGCTGTGGCATTATTAAGCATATTTGTTGTACTCTATTATGTGAAGGAAGGAGAGTCGATGGCCAAAATACTTATTGTTGAAGATGACCGGGTCCTAAGTGATGCTTATAAACTCATCCTTGAGAAGCACGGCCATGAAATAGCAACTGCATTTAACGGTGCGGAGGGGTTAGAAAAAGCAAGTGACTTTAAGCCAAGCATTATTTTGCTTGACTTGCTCATGCCGGAAATGGACGGGATAGAATTCCTTAACAAATACGGCTTAAAATCTAAACATCCGGACGTCTTTGTAGTTATACTCAGCAACATCGGTGACGAAAAAAAGGTGCAGCAGGCTATGGAGCTTGGGGCATACAAATACATCGTAAAAGCACATGCCAAGCCAGAAGAGCTTTCACTGCTGGTAAACCATTTGGTCAACAAAGACCTCGACAAAACTACCTAAAGAACATAACAAACTAGTTAGATTTGAGAGTTTTCCCGCAGCACATAGATGTTTTATTGCTTAAGCTTCTAAGTACAATAAAACGTAAAGGGCAGGGGGAACTTACATGAAAAGAAACAAAGTGCTTACCCAACCGACACGTGTATCAGAGCTTAGCTTTGATGAGTTGTACGACAGTATAGCAAAAGATTGGCAGCAAAAGGCCGAGAAGCTCCGAATAAGGCGCTGGCGGCGACTTAAGCAGCAACTGATTTAGTTACATTAAACATACCGGTCGAATAACCGCCTTTAAAAAGAGGGCGGTTATTTATTCTTCGAGCCTAGCGTGGTCGTAGTCCTCATCAAGCAAGCCATCAAGCTTAGCAGTGTTGACAACATAATTCTGGCGTCGATAGCTAAGAACACCTTCACGTTGTAACCTTTTAAGCTCAATCCCTGTCGTTTCGCGCGTCAGGCCCATGAAATTCGCAAGTTCCTGCTGCGTCATTGGTAATTGGATCCTGACAAGGTTTTCTTTAATATCCTTGCCATAACGAAGGCACAGGTAGTGTATGGTGTTGACCACCTTCGTGGCCGCCTTAGACTGCTCCAAAGCATTGATACGTGTCTGCATATTAACATAGCGGCTCACCAGGAAAGAGTGTAGCTCATAAAGCACATCGGGATTTTGTTTAAGAAACCTCTGATAGTTTTCGCGCGGCACACAGTAAAGCTCAACGTCAGTAAATGCGTCGTAGAAGAACTGAGCCTGGGCCATTTTAGAGAAAACCCAGCTAATCGGGAAGCTTTCATACCGGACATCGTATGTAATCGGCTTCTCCTCACCGCGGCTGGTTAAGTTATATGTCTTTATGACACCTTTTTTAACGACGTATACGCAAGGCGGGATTTCGCCTTGAACCAATATAAGCTCACCTTTGGCATACTTCTTAACGTGGTACTGCTGTAAAAAATTAGCAAATGCTTTCACGCGGTAATGACCTCAATATTCCCTCTAGATTGTACAAGTAATTGTACACGTTAAATATAAGGTGAAAAGTCTTTATTTTGAAGTGGTACTAAATGTCTTTTTAGTTCGGGGTATGAAATACCCCGGCTTTTTATAGCCGGGGCTAACTAAGCCTAGGATTAGGCTAGTGATCTACACTTTTGTGGTCGTGTGTGATGTTGAGCCTTTGTAAAATTCCCTTACCTGAAAGAGTAGGTAAAAGCTTACTGCTGCGCCAAGCATATTAATAATGAAGTCACCGATTCCTCGCCCTTCTATAAACAATGCAAGAACCGTGTAAAGCATGTAGATTAGGGTGCCGAGAAAGACCAGCTCCCAGCCTCGCTTCGCTCGCTGCTTTAAGTGCGGATATGCCATCAGCAGAATAACCGCGTCCACGACAAGTATAGCTACACCCAAGTAAATCAACGTCCTGTCGATGCTACTTAGACCGATTTGCGTACCCGTATAAACGAGCGATATGTTGTTAGCAATATTAGTTATAGCTTCAAGTGTTTCTATTGATTTCCATAGCCAGTAGGCAACTGCCAGCTGTAACACGCCGAATATTAGCGCAATCCAGGGCCACGAGTTAACCAAAGCCTCTTTAGAGTTTTTAGGTAGTGACGGTAAATCTTTAAAGATGTTACCAATCGTTTTTTCGGCTTGCTGTAGTGCTGCCATTTCTTGTGAACCTCCAGGTTTATAACACAAGCATAAACCTTCTTGGTGCACTTACGCAACCATGTGTAGCGGCATGTGGATAACAAGGTACAATAGAGTTAGTGAGCAACTTTGCAGAAGAGTACGCCAAGCTTAATACGGAGCAAAAACAGGCTGTCAGTAACATTGACGGGCCTGTACTTGTTGTTGCCGGCCCTGGTACAGGGAAGACCCAGCTGTTAAGTGTGCGTGCCGCTCATATAATAAGCACGACCGACACTCCTCCAGAAGCCATACTGTGCTTAACGTACACCGACTCCGGCGCAAGAGCAATGCGCGAACGTATGGCGCAGCTGATAGGGCCGGCCGCTTACGATGTCCAGATTAGCACTTATCATGCTTTTGGCAGTGAACTCATCAGACGCTACGGCGAATACTTTTCAGAAGACCCAGGCACTATCCCCGTTGATGAGTTGGGCATTGATAGGACGCTCCGGCTAATTTTTGATGAATTGCCATACACTAGTGTACTCAAGTCCACGCGAGCTTATCTGGACGACATAAAGACTTTTATAGCTGATTGCAAACGTGCTCTACTTAAACCCGATGATATTCGTGCTTTAGTCAGCCAAAACCAGGAATTTATTAGTGCTGCTGCTCCGCTACTTGATAAGCATCTTGCTGCCTTTGTAAAAATGGGCAAACAAACAGTGGGCCTCTTTCAAGCATTGCACGAAGAGCTTAGTGCATTAAAAACATCAGAACCGTTACGACCAACGCTGTCGTGTTTGCATGTGCAATGTCTGGGACAACTTCACGCAGCACTAAGGAGCTTTGATGAAACCGGCAAAACAACAAACCTTACCAGCTGGAAGAATGTCTGGCTGGCCAGAAGTGCCAGCGGAGGCTGGGTTATTGATGGAGATCGAACTAATCGTAAACTTCTGGCTGCAGCTGATATCTATGAACAGTACATAGCCAGATTAGAGCAAGCCCATCAGTATGACTATGATGACATGATTATGCGGGCAATACGCGGACTTGAGACTAATGCCGATCTGCGATACACCCTGCAAGAGCGGTACTTCTATATAATGCTAGATGAATTTCAGGATACGAACCCGGCACAGCTTAGACTAATCCAGCTGCTTACCGACAACCCTGTACACGAAGGGAAGCCAAACGTATTGGCAGTGGGCGATGATGATCAGGCAATATACGCGTTTCAGGGCGCGGATTACTCTAATATGATGCAGTTTGCGTCCATGTACAGAGATGTCAAGATAATACCTCTAGTCAAAAACTACAGGTCACACAAACATGTACTACATGTAGCGCATAATATTGCCGAACAAATAGAACATCGATTGCATCACTCTTTTACTGATATTAATAAGCTGCTGAGCGCCGAGAATAAAAAACTGCCGCCAAAAGCTACCATAGCGCGCCACGAGTTCAGGACCGATACCGCTCAGTATGAATGGGTAGCCGGCCAGATTGAAAATCTAATCAAAGAGGGTACGCCTCTTTCCGAGATTGCAGTGCTGGCACCAAAACATATGTACCTTGAGCCGCTTGTACCATTTCTCCGGCGGCGGGGTATTCCAATACATTACGATAAGCGCGAAAATGTGTTAGATGAACCCATAGTAAAACAATTGACCCGTATGTGTGAACTTGTCCTGGCGCTTGCTGACGAAGATCACGACAAAGCGGATGAGCTCTGGCCAGAAATACTAAGCTACCCTTTCTGGGGGTTATCTACAAGCAGCATCTGGGGGTTATCCTGGCAAGCGCGCGACTTAGGAAAGCCCTGGGCGCAACTTCTATTCAAAGATCAGTCACTCAAGCCGGTTGCGTTATTTTTCAAGCGGCTCAGCCTTATTTCACGCACTGAAGCCCTAGAGAAAGCACTTGATCATCTTATAGGCATTGAGCCACTAGACCTTATGGAAAAAGATATTGAGACAGCCTTCAAGTCGCCATTATACGACTATTACTTTGACAAAACCCGAAGCCACAATGACCCACTGACTTTCTGGCAAACTCTACTTGCTCTTACTCAGTTACGCGAAAAGTTGAGAAACTATAAGACGGATGAGGAAAGAGCACTTACAATCCAAGACTTCACATCATTCGTAGAGGCCTACGAAGAAGCTGGTATCGTTATTCTTAACAATAGCCCTTATCATGAGGCCGATGAGGCTGTGCAGTTGATGACTGCCTACAAAGCCAAGGGACAGGAGTTCGACAAGGTTTTTGTGTTAGCTTGCGTAGACGAGGTGTGGGGCAGCAAGGCCCGTAACCGAACGCCCAACTTGGTACTGCCACCTAACCTCGCGTTTATCCGCTACGCTGGCGCATCAAACGACGAGCGTCTGCGTTTGCTGTTCGTAGCTTTAACGCGAGCTAAAACATGTCTTTATCTAACGAGCTATGCCAGCAGCATTGATGGCAGGGCCTTAACGCGCCTCAAGTACCTGAGCGAGACGGATGCCGAAAACGGCAGAACCATCAGCCCATGGCTGCCGGAGGACTATCAGCACGTTAACCGCGACGAAAGAGAAACATTAACTGAAGCTGAGATTAAAGACTACTGGCATAGCCGGCATATAAAAGCTCTAGAAAGCACCAGCCTCAAGAACCTGCTTACGCCCCGCATAGAAAAATTACGCCTCAGCGCAACGCACCTGAACAGCTTTATTGATCTCCGCTACGGCGGGCCTGAATATTTCTATTTCAACACTATTTTAAAGTTTCCAAAAAGCATAGGTGTAAGCGGACAGTTCGGTAACGCCATACACGAAACTTTGCTTTGGCTCCACAATCAGCAAGTAGCAACCGGGAAACTGCCCGAAACCTCAAAAGCACTAAAAGCTTTTGAGGCATTTCTTGTATCAAGAAGGCTTTCTAAGCACGACCACAACCAACAACTGGAAAGAGGTCGCTATGCACTTGAAAACTGGCTTAGAGAGAACCGCTCCGCTTTCAACCCTGATCATAAACACGAAGTTGACTTTAGAACTGAGGAAGTCATGATAGAGTCCATTCCATTGACAGGAATGATTGACAAGCTTGTCATAGATAAAACCAACAAGACAATGCACGTAGTCGACTTCAAGACAGGGAAGCCCCACAGGAACTGGCGTGAAAATGACATCCAGCTGCATAAGTATCGGCAACAGCTTTACTTTTACAAACTCCTGGTTGAGCATTCGCACAGCTTTAAGGGTTATAAAGTCGTGTCAGGCAGCCTGCACTTCATAGAGCCGAACAGCGACGGTTTACTGCTTCCACCTCTTGAGCTTGCGTATGATGATAAAGAGATGGAACGGATTAAGAAGCTTCTGTCCATAGTTTGGCAACATATACAAGGTTTCAATTTCCCGGATGTCAAGCACTATGGCAACGATCTAAAATCCATAATCAAGTTCGAAGACGATCTTATAGCGGGGATCATATGAAAATTTAATAGAACTCCCGTAGGGGAGTTCTATTTAGCTTATTAAGTGAGCAGTTATTTCTTTTTCTTAGTCTTTGCCGTAGTTGTTTTAGCCTTTTTGGTAGTTTTAGTTGTCTTAGCGGCTACTGCTTTAGATGCTACGCGTGACTTTGTGCCATCAAAAGGCATAAACACGAGACCATAAACGTTCATTCCGATTATAGCGCCGGCGACAGGGCCTAGGGCGTATGTCCAGCTCCACGACTGGATTCCGACTGCAACAGCCGGGTTAATGGTAGCGTTGGCAGCAATTGATGCCACGACAATACCAAGAGTCAGGCCAGCGCCTGCAGTAAAGGCCAGCTTAGCTCCTTCATATGCACGAGAGACAGCTGCGGCTACTGCCATAGTAAAGACAAATGCTCCGACCGCTTCAGCAATCATCACTCGCCAATCCAAGCTGCCTCCGGCCGTATTGCGCAAAGGCTGGTCAAGCAAAAACTCATTAAGTTGCCATGCCGCAACACCACCAAGCATCTGAGCTGCAACGTATACGATTGCTTGGGTTGTTTGTATCTTGCGAATAGTCCACAGACCTATAGTTACAACTGGGTTAATATGCGCGCCCGATATCGGACCAATGACCATGACCATGAGGCCCATAGTTAAACCAGCTATAATCGCTGCGAAAAACGGAAAGCTTGTACGCCCCGCCATAGCCAGCACTGCCGAAGCTAAAACAGCAGTACCGACAAATTCTGCCACCAAAGCGGCAACTTTTTGTCTCCCGAACATGTGGATCCCTCCTTAAGTCTTTTGTATGACTTAAGAATAATATGTTTTGCGCGAAATGCAAATATTTTATTGTGGGGCTGATGTGGGAGCTAACTTCTTTATGAGCGGCGGAGCTATAAAGGTGGTTATAATTACTACCAGTACAATTACCGAAAAAAGTTCATCCGTAAGCACGCCTAGTGATTTTCCTGTAGCTGCAAAAATCAATCCGACTTCGCCTCTGGGCACCATAGAGACCCCAACCAATAGCTTTTCCCTCACAGAGCCCTTGGCGGCAATTCCAGCGACCAGTTTGCCGGCAATGGCAAATGCGGAAATAATTGCCGCAATCAAGTACAAACGGGGCTGCAAAAGCGAACCAAATTCAATCTGCATACCGGTGTAAACGAAAAATACCGGTACAAAAATCAAACTGATGGTACTAATTAAGTCCTCAAGATGAGTCTGTTTATGCTTATTTATAAGCCTCAAAACCTGGTCACGGTCTTTTTGCGCTTTGAAATCAAGCGCCTTTAAATCGTCAACGATTTCCGGCTCTGCAAAGTATGAAAAGTGAACGTGATCAAGCAGCAGGCCGGCAGCGAAAGCTCCAATGATAGGTTCTAACCCGAAAAGCTGAGCCAGGTAGCCGAACAGCAATGCGAAGCCCACTGCAAAAGTAAGTTTCATGGCAATGCCGCTATAGAGCTTGCTAAACAGCTTTGAGAGCTGTCTGGCCAGCAGCGACCCTACGATCAGAGCTCCCGTTAGAAAACCGAATGACTTTGCCGCAATGCCGATTACGGACAGAGCCGATACTGTTCCTCCGGTCGCAAGCGCCGATACAATCGCCAATACTATAAGGCCCAAAACGTCATCAATTACCGCGGCACCTAGTACGGTTTGGGCGGCACGTGTACGTATCATGTTCAGCCCTCTGAAAACACTGGCCGTAATCCCAACGCTTGTCGCTACCAACGCTGCACCTAAGAAAAGCTTGGCATTGGTACTGGCGTCATTGTAGAAGATTGGCGCGAGCACATAGGTACCAAGCACAAAAGGCACTACAACACCGATGATAGCTACGAACATAGCATTAAGTCCTACGCGCTTCATTTCCACGAGATTGGACTCCAGGCCGATGGAGAATAGCAGCAGCAAAGCTCCAAAGCTGGCCATAAAGGCGATTGCTTCGTTACTTGTTGTCTGAGCGATAAAATCCCAACCAAAGTATCCTAAAGCAGAAAGTGCAATACCAGCTAAAATCTCGCCGATTACGGCCGGCTGTCCGTATCTTTCGATAAAATTACCAAGCTTGCCCATTATAAGCACCAAGGCAAACATGGCAAAAACAATACCGAAGTGTTTTGGCCCGCCCTCACTATGACCACCGTCATCCGATGTATGCGCTTTTTCCGTGGCCGCACCGATGACTTCGTGATTATCGGTTTCATGACTATCAGTAAGGGGTACGGAGACGTCGTGCGGAGCTTCAGTAACTAAACTCTCATCTGTTGAGCTAACCGGGGTATGGCTACCTGCATGTGCCGATACTGCACCGCTATTTGTTAACATCAAGCTGCCGCTGATTAACAAACCAAAAATTAACACATAAGTTGCAAGCCTTTTAGCCATAGGGAAGATGCCTTTTATTACTTTTATGATTTCTTCAGGGGTACATTGTAGTCTGTTTACGAAAAAATACAAGAACAAGCCAGCCATGCCGTAAAGTTGAGCAAGGATCCTTTCATTGGCACAAAAGGTAATTATGCCTGAGGATTAAGTTTTTCAATGTGGAAAACCGACAAAAGTATTTATAGTGTTTGTGAGGAAATTCACATTCCGCTAATTAAGCAGGTGATACACTAGTGCTACCGATGGAGATATTACTGATATGGCAAAAGTAGAACACGATACCACCCCTGACATGGTCGCAGCACTTGCTCAAGATATAAAGGAGCAAAGAGAATTCCATGATCGGAGATGGGCAGAAAGCGCGGATGCACAACCCGGACGCGCCGATTTTATAATACGGCGCGCTAACCAACTTTTTGATAGCAATCCTGATAGCGTACGTAGAGTTATGGCGTTAATTGTTGAGGTTGACGGGTTCGATGAGCAAGCAGCCTTCGCTATACGAATGGGCGAAGAAATGCCTGAAGCTTCCGCGGTTTATGGGCATCTGGGCTCACTAACTATTGCGGAACAGCAAAAGACTGTTTCGGCGGAAACAGTATATAACCCGGACTCAGATACTGAAGCCGGGCTAGCGGCAGCCTAGCCTACTGCCTTCGGCGACGGTGACGTTTGAGTTCAGCTACTTTGAGCCGGACTGTTGAGCGATCAATTAGACTTTTAGCGTGGTCAAGCGAAACCTGGTCTTTGGCTTGTGCCTTAAGATGCTGGGCTCTTTCAAGCGCTTCCTGGGCTTCTTTTTCGTTGATTTCGTCAGCCAGATCGGCTTCGTCAACTAGGACCCGGACCGTATTCTCACCAACCTCTATTACGCCGCCATTGGTAGCGATAAGTTCCTGCATATCATCCGGTTCGCCAGATTTATGACGTATACGGATGATGCCGGGGCTAGCCAAGCTGACAAGGGAAGCATGGTTCTGGAATACGCCTATATAACCATTAGGTGTAGGCAATTGCACTTCATAGACCTGCTGTTTAAATTTGGTGCCTGCCAGTGTTACTAGCTCAAAGTGAATCATAACTACTTGACCTCTGAGATCTTACCCTTCATATAGAAAGCATTTTCAGGCTTATCATCATGCTTGCCGTCAAGAATTTCTCTGAACCCGGCAATAGTGTCTTTAAGAGAAACGTACTTTCCGGGGATGCCTGAGAAAATTTCAGCTACGTGGAACGGCTGAGTTAGAAAACGCTGGATTCGACGAGCTCGGGCTACAGTTTGTTTGTCTTCATCAGATAGCTCTTCCATGCCTAAGATGGCGATGATGTCCTGCAAATCCTTATAGCGCTGCAGGGTAGCCTGTATCTCGCGAGCGACCTGATAATGCTCTTCTCCGACAATTTCTGGGTCTAAAATAGTCGAACTTGAATCAAGCGGGTCAACCGCCGGATAAAGTCCCTGTTCGGTTAGGGCACGGTTAAGCACGATCGTGGAGTCAAGGTGAGCAAACGTAGTTGCAGGG
>CBKXXB010000014.1:0-22834 GCA_966685145.1 uncultured bacterium
CTTTCCAAAACAACTCGTGCAGATCGGGGAATGATTCTACATGCTCAGGTTTAAAATAATCAGTCCACAACACCCATAAATGGTGCTTAACCAATTCTGCCCGCTGTTCTTTGATAATAATTGCCCGGGTCTTATCCTCATCTGAAAGACCGCTGTATTTTTTCATAATTTTCTTGACCGACTCAGCCTCAACTCTCGCCTGAACCGGATCATACACTCCGCATGGCAAATCACAATGTGCATACACTGGCTTGATAAACTTCATTCTAAGCGACCCCCTTATTAATTAATTGGTCCTGCATTCATTGTATACTGCGGCACAACTGAGCAAACTGCGCATCACTTAGTGGGTTGCCCAAGCTAGCTATATGTGGTTCGTGTGGAGCAGGAAATATATCCAATCTTTCTTGCCCAACCACGTCCAGTACGGCTCTTGCTGCTGCTCTGTATGGCAGCGCCCTTGCTCCTTCATCATATCCCGGTTGCCACATTTCGGGCATTAGGCTACTGACGTGGGGCCGGACATAGCCTGGGCGACGCCTTAGCGCACCTACAATAACTCCATAACTATTAACGTATACGGAAGCCACATTAAGTGCGTCATCCCTTTCCAGACCCTGCTCCGATCTAAGCCATTCCGGGAACTCCGCACTAGTAACAATAGCAAACTCTTTTGGAGAACGGCTAACACGTTGTACTGTCCCTTCATTTGTGGGGCCGATTATATGCAAGACAGGCAGCATATTATGAAACTTTAGAGACTTAAAATCCGCGACAGGACTTTTATGCTCATTAGTCGCCTGAACAAACTCGTCTCTTGTTATCGGCACTTCTATGCCTGGCAGTGCTCGTATAACTCCTTTCATTGGTTGTCACTTTCCTGTTTACGCCATTTTTCAATTTCTGCATGGTGACCTTTCAAAAGAACTTCGGGTACACGCATACCCCGAAAGTCCTCCGGACGCGTATATTGAGGATACTCCAGCGTTTTACCATCGCTAAAGCTTTCAATCTCGGCACTTTTTTCGCCTCCCAGCACGCCGGGGAGAAGACGTACGACAGAATCTACCAGGACCATAGCCGGCAGCTCGCCCCCTGTAAGTACAAAGTCACCAATACTAATTTGCCGGTCAGCGAGCGTAGTGATACGTTCGTCGTAACCCTCGTACCGGGCACAAATAATAATCATACCCTTGCCTGTTTTGGCTATATCCTGGACTATGGGCTGCCTCAGTCGCTGGCCACGAGGAGTCATTAGATACACCTGGGCCTGCGGGTCCTTAGCCTTGCAATGTTCCACAGCAGCAAAAAGCGGTTCAGGCTTCAGAAGCATGCCGTCACCACCTCCGTAAGGGGTATCATCAACGGTTTTGCGCTTTCCAAGACCAAATTGTCTAAGATCTATGTATGAATACTCGACTATCCCCAGGTCTTTAGCTTTCCAGAGCATACTTGTCTCCAAAACCGGCTGGAACATCTCTGGGAATAGGCTGATTATTTGTATAATCATTTGAGCTATTATGCCATACATAAAAAGAACCCGCAAACAGCAGGTTCCTTTTATCACATAAAGCTCCCATCATTTGATGGCTCGCAATGAGCTTATTGTTTTTGTGTTTGATTTTTAAAGCGCTGATGGCTGCAGCCGTCAATAACAAGAGAGATTGTAACCGATTCGAAGCACTAGAACAATAGTCTTTTCTACATCATGCTAAATATACTAATCCCAAAACTCCAGTTTACTAACTTAACCTAAATATCAAGGTCGTCTAGTTCTTCCATTTCTTTGCGTGTCTTGTTGACAACATCGCTATCGCCCTCGGAAGCATTTTCTTCTACAACGTCTTCGCTAGAAACATCTTCACCAGTGCTGGCTTCAGTATCGTCTGATCTTTTTGCTGGCGGGTGACCGTTTGAAGTATCAACTATCTTGAGGTTATAACGAGCATCGTTCTTGGTCCCAAGTGCTCTTAAAAGCGTTCGCAAACTTTGAGCAGTAGCTCCTCGCTTGCCGATTACGCGACCCAGGTCTTCTTGATCCACGGTAAGTTCTAGCAGAACACCCTTCTCGTCAATACGGCGCTCAACTTTGACTGCATCGGGCTTGCTTACTAGTGATTTGACAATAAACTCTATAAACTGTTGGTCAATGGTACTGTTCATGTACAGACATTCCTCCTCATTCAGTATGTGCACCTATTATAGCAAACAATTTTAAGCACTTAGGAAAGTGCTTATGCTACCACTTATGCCAAATAATTTCTCAGCTTTATTTCTTTACAGAGGATAAGCTAGGCTTTTTCGTCAGTCTTTTGTGCAGCCTCTTCAGGAGGTTCGCTGGCTTCAGTATCGGCTGAAGGCTGGTCATCTGCCTTTTGAGAAGAGCTTTCGGAAGTAGTCTCGTCTTCAGTGGTTGCGGGTGCAGCTGCGGGTTCAGGTGTCTCGGCTGCTGGCTCATCAGCCGGAGCAGCAGCATCAGCAGGTGCTGTTTGTTCTTCGGCTGGACGGTTACGGCGCAGCTTGTCGGCATTACGGATAGTACGGGACTTTTTGCCTGCTTCTGTTACCCATTTTGGCAAAGCAACTTTTTCCGACTTGAGAATACTCACGACTCTTGGTGATGGTTGTGCGCCGTGATCAAGATAAAAGGTAGCCTTCTCTTTATCCAAGACTGTTGTTTTTGCGTGTGGGTCATAATGGCCCAGTTGTGCGATTATATTGCCGCTGGTTGGAGTGCGGCGGGCGTCTTGAACTACTAGACGGAATTGTGCATGGCCTTTGCGGCCGGTTCTTTGCATACGAATAGCTAACATACAGTGCTGATCTAATACTTCCCTTAAGTTTTATAAACCAATCTGTGTAATTTTACAGATAACGACCTCTTATGTCAAATCAAGTTGTCTTAACCCTCAAATGTGCATATTGCGAACGATACTTTTTCAAGGCGGCTTCGGCGGCAGCTACTTGCCCGACTTGCTTGCTAGGACCCTGCCCCTTGCCTTTCAGCGTGCCATTTACGTACACGCCCACGGTAAACACTTTGTCATGGTCAGGCCCTTCTTCTGAAAGAACCTTATACACGGGCGTATGCCCCTCCTGGCTTTGTACTACCTCCTGCAAATGAGACTTCGGATCCATCCAAGAACCGCTTTTTAGAATATCGTCAAAAGTAATTAAGAGTGTTTTTTCGATAAAACGCCGGGCCGCTTCGTAACCCTGATCAAGATACAGAGCACCAACAACCGCTTCGTAACAATTGGCCAGGATTTGCGCGCGGGCACGTGCCGTGCCGCGGCGTTCGCCTCGGCTTAAGCGTAGCAAAGGCTCAAATTCAAAACGCGACGCAGCTTCTCCGATACTTTCAGTTCTGACAAGTGCGCTACGCCAATTGGTCAATATTCCTTCAGGTTCGCTAAAGTTAGCATACAGGTACTCGGTTACTACCAGCTCGAGTACCGCATCCCCTAGAAACTCTAACCGCTCATTATGATCCTGAACGGTTTTACGATGTTCATTAACGTACGACCTGTGCGTAAAGGCCGTTACCAAGAGGTTAATATCTTGGAAAGTAGCGTCAAGCACGTCACGAGCAAAAGTTTGATAACTGGAAATGTCTTGCATATACCTACAGGTTTAGTTGTCGAATTTTTTTAAGTGCCAGCAGCATCAGCTTACCGATATCATCATACTCAATCTTATCAAGCGCCTCTGGGGCGGCAAACCACTTGATGCCATTCATCCAATCCTCCGGCTTGATACGGTCAGTATCCCCCCGGCCCTGAACCAGGAAAATCTCAGTTGTCATGAGCACGAGGCTTGAGCCCCGGCGATAACGGAAGTTAATTTTCCCCAGCCAGTTCATTACTTTTACCTCGGCTAGGCCTGTTTCTTCGCGCACCTCACGCTCGGCCGTTTCTTTGGCTGACTCGCCTTCTTCTATGTGACCTTTTGGTATAGTCCAGCGGTTTTTTGCGTCCTGAATCAGCAGAATTTCAATATCCTTCGATTTCGGATTGCGTCGAAAAATAACTCCTCCGGCGGTAGGCTCACGTACCACTTCACTAATAGTAGGCTTGCGGCGAGCGACGAATTTCTTGAAACCCTGGATTGGTTTAGGTCTTTTTACCATTTGATTTATTCTTTGCCTTTCTTCGAGTCGGGCTTGGCTTTGGTTTTGGATTTAGCCTTAGGCTGTGCTGTTTCTTCTTGCTGGCGCAGGATAGTACCCAGAACTCCGTTGACGAATTTGCTGGAATTATCACCTCCGAACGCTTTGGCCAGCTCAACCGCTTCATTAATCACAACTTTGGGTGGAACGCCTTTGGTATGCATCAACTCATATGTACCCATTCTTAGTACCAGGCGGTCCATCCGCGCAATTTGACTGAGAGGCCATTCGGGTGCGACCGGCTGAATAGCCGTGTCAAGTGTGGGTTGCAACTTGTCAACACCGTAAACAAGCTCCTCAATGAACTGTTGATCCTGGGCAATAGCCTTGTAGCGATTTATATTGCGCGCAAGAACGAAGTCTAGGTCAAAGCTCTTGTCCTCGCATTCTTTGCGTATCTCTTGTTCGTAGAGTGTCTGAAGCGCAATAATGCGGCCAAGGTGGCGGTTGGATGCCATATTGTTAAATCCTTATATGCTAAGTATACGCTAGCAAGCCTGTGCTTACTTACGTTTTTCGGTCGAAGCTGACACCGGCTTTGAGCTTTCGCGCCTGGTAGTGTAGGCTTTGACGGGCGATTTAGCATTCACAGCCCGAGCAAGCTTAAGAACCAAGTGGCTTCGCCTCATACCTGTTCGCCGGGGCGAGGTGCGTTTTTTTGGTTTACCCATATCTAAACAGCACTCCTTGTCTTGTTTACTAGCATATGTTGCCCCTTATAATACCCTAACAAGAGAGATAACTCAACCCGAAGGCTACATATTTAGACAACAAAGTTGACCAGCTTGCCAGGTACATAAATGACTTTTTTGACTAGCTGGCCATCTAGATAAGTTGCAACTTTAGGATCTGCTTGGGCTGCCGCCGTTATGTCACTCTCGCTGCTGCCTGCCGGCACGGTAATGTTAGCCCTTACTTTGCCGTTTATCTGTATGACTATGGTTATGGCATCTTGGACTAGATAGGTGTTGTCCCACTTTGGCCAAGAGTCAATATGGACGCTGGTACTGTGACCAAGCTGATGCCAAAGCTCATCTGCTATATGCGGAGCAAAGGGCGCAATACAGGCAACTACGCTATCCAGCGCTTCTTGCCACAACTCATTTTGGGCAAACGCCTCTGCCTTTTGTTTGTATAGCTCATTCAGCGCGCCCATACAGGCGGCTATGGCCGTATTGTAACGATTCTCTTCGATGTCCTCAGTGACTTTTTTGATCATGCTGTGTATTTCACGGCGGATTGCACTGGCCTGCTTCTCGGTTGAGCTTGCCGGATGGGCCTCAAAATATTCTTGCACGAGATTCCATAAGCGGGACAGGAAACGGTACGCTCCAGGTACGCCTTGCGGATCCCAACGTATCCAAGTATCGAGCGGTGCAGCAAACATCAGGTATGTCCTGAGTGCATCGGCGCCATAACCCTGCTCAATAATATCCAGCGGATCAACGCCGTTGCCTTTGCTTTTACTAAACATCTGTCCGTCACTGGCCGTGACCTTGCCATTGAACAGAAACTGCTTGAAGGGTTCGGGTTCATTAACGAGCCCAAGTTTCTTGAAAAAATGACCGATGAAGCGAGCATACAACAGATGCGCGGTGGCATGGTCGGCACCGTTATAAAAATCAATCGGCTCCCACTTTTTGACCAGTTCGCTGTCAAATATCCGCTCCTGGTTGTGCGGATCAAAATAACGGTACATGTACCAGCTGCTGCAGATGTACGTATCAAGCGTGTCCGTTTCTCGTTCGGCAGGGCCACTGCACTGAGGACAGGTAGTGCTTAGCCAGTCATTTGCGCGAGCGAGAGCGCTGCGCCCATCGCCGCTAGGCTTGAAGTCATCTAGGATGGGTAGCTCCACCGGCAAATCTTCATCTGGCACTAGAACCGGTCCGCACCTTCCGCAATGAATGATCGGTATGGGCGCACCCCAGTAGCGCTGCCGACTGACGCTCCAGTCGCGCATTTTGTAGTTAACGATTTCCTGAGCCGCACCTTTTGCAGCTAGCCAGGCTATGATTTCATCTCTGGCCTGTTCACTGCGTTTGCCGGTGAATTCACCTGATTCAATCAAGATACCTTCATCGGTATAAGCGTATTCCTTGTTCAGTACTTTTTGTTTTTCGGTTTCGTCCTCTGGCACAACCGTAACACGGGCTGGAATATTGAATTTGTTCAAAAACTCGAAATCGCGGTCGTCATGAATGTCGCCAAAGACTGCTCCAGTGCCGTACCCTATCAGGACAAAGTCTCCAATCCAAATAGGGATTTCTTCACTATTGGCTGGGTTGATGGCGTAAGAGCCTGTAAAAACACCCGTCTTTTCTTTATCGGCTTGGCGCTCAACTTCGGTTTTCTTTTGGGCCTTTTTAATATAGGCCTCAACCTCGGCTCGCTGCTGATCAGTCGTGATTATCTTTACTAAATCATGTTCAGGCGCCAGTACGATGAATGCACCGCTAAAGATTGTGTCAGCACGCGTCGTAAACACGGGTATTTTTTCATTGGAATCCTTTACCTTGAAGATTATCTCAGCGCCAATTGAGCGACCTATCCAGTTTTTCTGAGCCAGTTTGACGCTCTCGGTCCAGTCAAGACTGTCTATTGCTTCCAGCAGTTCATCCGCATAATCAGTGATTTTGAAAAACCACTGCTTGACTTCTTTTTTCTCCACGATCGGATCGTCGGGCGCGTCATGCCGCCAGCATTTACCATCTATCACCTGTTCGTTCGCCAGCACCGTTTGGCACTTTTCGCACCACCATTGCATACGGGCGTCTTGATAGGCAAGGCCGTTTTTGTGCATCTGGCTGAATATCCATTGCGTCCATTTATAGTACTCCGGCAGGTGTGTAGAGATTTCTTTTCCCCAGTCATTACTCCAACCCATAGCCTTGTACTGTTTGTGATAGCCGGGGATGATATTTGCCATGCTTTCCTGCGGCGACACTCCAGCCTTGATAGCATAATTTTCAGCCGGCAGACCGAAAGCATCCCAGCCGACAGGGTGATAACTCTCATAACCTTGCTGTCTCTTAAATCGTGCCTTCACGTCACTGATGGTGTAATTCATGGCATGACCAATATGAATACCCGCACCGCTGGGATAGTTAAACATGCTCATGGCAATGTATTTGGGTTTGTCGCTGCTAAGATCAGCGTTGTAAGTACCGGTTTCTTCCCAAATTTTCTGCCAACGTGGTTCGATTTCTTTCGGGTTATAGCGCTTCATGCCTAACACCTTACCATAAGAGGACGTACTCAGACAATTTGGCGCCACTCGGCAAAGTTGCTGTCAGTTCCTCGCTGAATTGCTTCATATTTTTCCATTAACCTGCGGGTTAGCGGCCCTACCTTACCGTTTCCTATAGGTCTCCTGTCAACTGAAAGCACAGGCGTGATACGCGCGCTGGTGCCGCAAACGAAAGCTTCGGTTGATTTATAGAGCTCCGTCCTATCAATGCTGCGTTCTTCGACTTCAATTCCCACAGCATTAGCCACTTCAAGAAGACTGTCGCGGGTTATGCCTTCCAAAATATCAGTTGACGTATCCGGCGTTGCCAACTTACCGGCGCGGACGATAAACAAGTTTGCGACTGTGCTTTCTGCCACGTGGCCGTTGTGATCCAGAGCAATGGCATCATCGTAGCCGTTTAGTAAGGCTTCGTTCTTCATGAGAGAAGCATTGACATAACTTCCGTTAATTTTTGCCTTAGCAGGAATGGAGTTGTCGGCGTTACGCACCCAACTGGATATACAGACATGAATTCCGCTCAGGGGCAGTATCTCGCCCATCGGATAGACATAGGCGCTAAGACTATTTTTCAGACCATGGATTTTAGTTCCTGCGACAATTTCGTCAATGAATACGGTAACGCGAACCAATGCATCTTCCTTGATTTTGTTGCGGTTAATAAGCTCAGTCATTGTGCTCTCAAACCGCTCGTATGACCATTCTTCAGGAAAACTGTGAAAATCCATGATACAAGCCGAGTTTACTAACCGGCTGTAATGATCTCGCAAACGAAACACGACGCGTTTTTGATTATGCTTATTCCAATTAATGCCGAACACGGTGTAGACACTCAGCCCATAGAGAACCGGAGAGCTTGCTATGCTTACATTTGCCTTATTGAAAGGTACGAATTTGTCACGCAAGAACACTTCCGTATTTTGAAGATCAATATTTGTCATGGGGTTTATTATACCTGTTGCAGTTTATAATCCCGCACTACAAGCTGCACGAATTCCTTCATCAGCTCAGGAAAGGTAATACCTGCTACTGCTGCCGATTTTGGGTAGAGGCTTTGATCAGTCATACCTGGTATGGTGTTGATTTCAAGAATCACGGGATCACCACTGGGTCTAATAATCATGTCCACTCTGGAGAGATGGCGCGCACCCAGCGCATTATGAACTTGTTCGCCAAGATTCTGAGCCCTGCGCTGCACTAATTCAGTAAGAGAAACCGGTGGACACAGCTCGCGCGTCTGGCCGTTGTACTTATTCTCATAATCAAACTCACCGGCTTCGGGCGGTTGAATCTCAATCACCGGAAGTGCCCGATCATCAAGAATGGGTATAGTTACTTCAGTGCCCTCCACCAGCTCTTCCACGATTGCCTGCTCGCTAACCTTAAAGACTTCATCCAAACTAGCAATATTGAAGGCATCCGGATCGCGAACAACAAGAGTACCGAGACTGGAACCGCCTCCAACTGCCTTAATGACATGGGGCTGATGTCTAAGTTTATTGCTCTGGTAGGTCCCGGCAGTTACAAGGTAACCATTTGCTACCGGCAAACCTTTGGTTTTCAGTGCTTCGCGCGTAAGATACTTATCGAAGCAGGTTCGGGATGCCTCTGAAGATGTGCCTAGATATGGGATAGCCTGCTTCTCCAGTTCAGCCTGTACTGTTCCGTCTTCACCCCCAGCGCCATGGAGAATCGGAAAAACAATACAAGAATGATTAATATCTTCGAGCACGGAAAGTCCCGCGGCAGTATCAATCTGTTGCACCTCAAAGCCGGCAGTTCTAAGCGAATCAGTCACGGCAGCTGCAGAACGAAGTGAAATCGTTCTTTCGGGTGAATTTCCGCCTCCGAGAACTACGATTTTCATCGAGCACTCCCTGCACTTTGGAATGATTTCTTCTTTTTATGCAGCCACTGCGGGCTTTGACGTACCAAAAGCTTCTCGTCTTTAGGGTTAGCCAGGAAATATTTAATGGCTTCTTCGGCGTAAACGCCATTCTGAGACCCCTTGGCTAGGATAACGGCTTTGGGTTTAATAGCGCTTTTAATGAAGATACCGGCGCTATACGGATTATCAAAAGTTTTCACCGCACAGCCGCGTTTTTCGGCAGCAGGAGCCAAGTAACGATTGGCATCTCTGCCGATAGTAACAACCAGATTGAGTTCTTTGGGGTCACAGTATTCACCAATTTCGGTATGAGCAGCTTGTGAATACGAGCCTAGCTCATTCATATTTCCCAGCAGTGCTATTTTTTGTGGGGTTTTGAGTGAATAAAGCGTATCAAGTGCAGCTTTGGTCGCTTCGGGGCTTGCATTGTACGTATCGTCAATAATAAGCGACTGGTTGATGCCCGGTAATTGCTGCATGCGTCCACTAAAAGCTGTCAATTTGCTTATAGCGGATTTCATCTTGCCCGTCGGTACGTTCATACGTTCCCCAACCGCTACAGCAGCACAAACTGAATAGAGCTCAACCTCGGAAACACCCCGATATTGTGCATCGAGTAAAAATTCGCTGTGATTATAGATGCTAAACTCAAACTCCTGACCATCAAAACGCGAAACCTTCAGGTTGTAATCAGCCGCTGATTTGATTCCATAGGTAAGATGCCCATATTTAAAAAGCGGGGCGTACCGTTCAGGGCAAAGGTCTTTATTTATAAGCACGGCCTTTGAGAAAGACTGCGGCAGCAGTTCTTCCTTAGCCACCGAGTCTAGGGTCTTAAAGAATTCCATATGCTCGGGCGCAAGAGATGTAACCACCAGCAAATCAATTTTGAGATACTTTTTGAACTTTACGAGCTGTCCCGGCCCATCAGTGCCAAGTTCTAACACGACTTGGCCGTAAGGATACGGGCGCATGATCTGAAGCTCATTGCTAAAAAAGTTTTTAAGCCATGCCAGCGGATTTAGGAGTGAGGGTAGCTCAGATCCGAAAAACACCATGGGCACACTGACTATATCATTGTAGTTGCCCTCTTGGTGACGAACTTTGTAGTGTTCGCCAAGGAGACGCGCTATCGCCAATTTAGTGCTCGTTTTCCCAACGCTCCCAACGACAGCAATGACCTGAAATTTATTCTTACGCCGTAGACGCCGAACCTGCCAGCCAAGCACTGAAGTAACCAGGGCCTTAAAAGCCTTCTTCATCTCTAGAATTATAGGTGAGTAACAATTAAATTACTACTTACAGTTCGATTTCATCGAGCGGCAAGTCATTGGCGAAATTTGGGCCTTCCAGCTGACTAGTGCCGCCTAACATACCACCATAAAAAGCACCTATAATCTCCATAACTGGTCGCGCGCTGTCCGGTTTTGTGAATTCAACTGTTTGATCACTTGGTTCGAAAGTAAGGTCTCCTGTAATGGTTTGCTTTTGACCGCCAGATTCAAAACTGGAATCCAGCTTAAGTACCGAAATATGCGTTTCTGTATTTACGGTTAGGCTTAGTTCTACCTTACCCGGGTCCTCTTCAGCGACATTGAATAGCAGCGTAAATGGCACTTCGTCGCCCCCGTTGTATGGCACACCGATTTCCACGTAATTGTCTTTATTGTTCTCGTCTGAGAAGCGTACGTAACGGATAAGTTTGGTTCTCATGTCGACCCACACGTCCGCAGTTTCGTCGCCCTTGAGTCGATCAATCTCGCGTAACGTATCTTCTATATCAAACGCCTCGTCGTAGCTCTGGCCAGAAGCTTCTAGCAAATCTTTGACTTTAGTGTCTTTAAGCCGATCTTTAAGCGCGGTGACGTATTTTTTAAGGTTGTCTTTGTTGTAGCCAACTTCGTAATGATAAACGGAGCGTCCATCACGTTCTTCTTTGCCTACTTGTTTAGCTACAGTAAAAACTCGTTTACCTGGATCAGTTGAGAACAGATATTCGCGATTCACTTCACCTACTGCCCGCGCAATAGCAAGCATGTCGTCCTCAGTCAGCGTCGGCTGATTACCTGCGCCGGCTGATGAAGCCATCTGGTCGAATAGTGTGTGATCTACGAATATCCATTGGCTGTCAAGCTGATTGATTAACGGTCCAAAATCTTCGTACGGAGACCCGGCAAATAAGTCACCTACACCCTTTATCCCGCCGACTTTGAAGTATAAATCTGGGGTTTCGGAACCGTCAGGTGTGTTAAGAAGAGCATCAATGTTATAGCGTGACCCGGCGAAGCCAATGTCGGCTTTGATTGTGGCGTTTTTTTCATCACCGTGCATCTCAATATTACCGTCACCAGCAACCACACCTTCGAGTTTCAGCTTACCCTTAGCTTTAAAACCCTTAATGTCCTTCGTCTCTTCGGCATAGTTGACGAGACCATCGTAACCTCTCGCTGTATTAGTCAGTGCCTTTTCCCACACATTCTCGGGTTTGTTTGGCAGTATGTAGCCAAAGTAAGCAGCCGCTGAGCCGCTGAGCAGTAAAATGGCAGCCAGAGCAATCACGACTGGCAGACTAAGTTTTTTCTTCTTTGATTTTTGTAGCTCGGAACCGCTTACTGGTTGTTGAGTAGGCGGCGTGGATACTGTTGGAGTTGGAGCCGGTTCTGACCCAGCTGGCGTAGGACCAAAAACAGACGGACCAGATGTTGAAGCCGGCTCATTACCAGCATTTGGTTGCGATGGGTTATCGCTTTCCATAAAACCCTCCCAGGTTGTCATATTTGTATGCTGGTGATTATACACCAAGCAGCTGTCCGGTTCGTAGCGTTATTACTGAATAGTTTGCAGCCGCGACTGAAGCTCTTCGACAGGAATTGTTTGCTCAGGTATCAAAATAGTGCTTTCGGCACCGTAACCACTATAGTTCTCAATGCGCTCAGTATCCACGAATTGCACGCCGACCAGCTGGCGCGACCACACATCAACTGCAAACTTGAACTTAAGTGCAGGTGAATCACGGAAAGAAGCAGGGTCAAACGCTTCAAGCTGCTCCAGGCCTACAGAACGTCCGAATTGTTTTAGCATTGTCACATACTTTTCCGGTGACATACTTACGTCATAAACATATCTGGGGCGACCATTTTTAATCTCGCGCGCCACATCGGAGAAATCAATTACATAAACCTCTTGGTCACGAATAAACTCTAGTATCTTCTGCCTGTCATCGTACCGCACCTGACCCATAGGTACTACACCTAGCGTTACCTCACCGAACAGCTGGCCCGACGTGTCAGAACCGGCATTTGAGGGCGATTCAGCTTTACCCCAAACACCCAATACATGATCAAAGTCAAAATCTTCCCCGCTAACGCTTTTCTGATTAGTCTCAATGCTCAAGTAGCGGACATAGTCTTCGTTAGGACTACCTATACTTTCAGTGGTAACAGACGTAGCCATGTCGTCGCCTTGTGACAGCGTTGAAATTGAACGCGCCCGTGCCACGTCGCCAGTTTGCAATTGCATGCGCTGATCCAGCTTCTGAAGGCCATTATCTTGTATAACCCGCTTAGAGATGCTCCGCGACCGCATACTACTGTCTAGCATGTCATAGAACACGCGGCGCGGGCTGTTCACAACATTGCGCCATCCGAACCATGCCGTACCTATAAAAAGTAGCAGGGCAATCAGAATTATAATCCTCGTAAGCTGAACATTTGATGACGTGGCAGCGATCGTACTTGCAGAACTCTTCTTGTTTGGCATAAGACCTATTAAACCCCATACACGTACCGCTCGCAATCCTGGAACTTCATAAACAGAGCAAGCTACCGCAATGATGACCGGTGGCCAGGCCTGCTAGCCATGTTTTTGCCAGCAAAGTAACAAATAAATTTTTTGCTTGTCCTGGTGGAGATACGGGGACTCGAACCCCGGACCTCTTGCATGCCATGCAAGCGCTCTAGCCAACTGAGCTATATCCCCGTATCGTATACCAAATTGTTAAGACTTCCGTGCTACGGAAGCGCTCTAGCCAACTGAACTACATACCCTGAGTTTGACCGTGGAATTGTAGCATAACAGATAGAGAACCCGCAAAACAAAACCTTCGTGAATCTTTAAAATAAACTTGTAAGCCAGTCTTATATCAAATGTTTACAAAATTAAAGTAAAAGTTGGCAAGAACTGAAAATCAAAAAAGTCGCATTGAAGCAACTTTTTTTGATTGTGAGTCAAAGCCAGGCTTTGACGCCGTGCGCGCCCACCTGGCGGCAGGTGCTTTTATTTCTGATTTTTGTTTCACGTGCCGCTTGCGCACGATACAACCTAACCATAAGCCTATAGCGATTTCTTGTCAATTAACTGATGATATTCTACTGACGAATTTTTTCTCTCGCTACGGAAGTCCGCTCTTTTTCAATCGGCATTATAACCATAACTAAAACAATCGCGAAGGTTACGGCAAACCCACACATGATACTAGGCAGACCTACTGCAGTATGCGGCCAGAGCAAATTCACTATACTGGCAGGCACCATAAAAGCTGAGTAGCCGAACACCTGAGCTTTTAATGCCCGCTTAACGTCCGGCTTGGCTTTTCGGGCAAAGCTAGAAGCCATATACATTGCCACGAACAGCCACACGTAGTAGTACACAAAATATAGAGATCCCAGAGGATACTTGAGCTGAAAAATAACATAATTGCCGCCGCAAGTGTGTCCTAAGAAAGCCTGTTGGCTGAAAGTAAACAGCCCGATCCATAGAGCGCTGGATGCATAAGCTAGGCCGGTAATATAACCTGCGGGCTTTTTAGCAATAGCATGGGTGATATGAAGACCCAGTGGCGGCAGTAACGTAATTGCCACATAGCCTATTCTTGACCAGGTTTCGCTGCTGACGCCCAAACCGCCGCAAACAAGATATTCCGCCAGCTGAAAAGTAGCCAGACAAACGAGCATAATACTCACGAGCCTGGTGAGCTGAGTCATTTTATACCTGGCAATAACATATAAAGCCAGTATGAGTTCAATTAAAAATGTAGTCAGCATGACTGCCGGAGAAAAACAGTAAAAAGTTGAGTGTTTGTTTTTCATCTGTACGTTGGTTCTACTTTAGTTCTTATGCTTCCGAACTGTCAAGGTAAGCTTTTAGTTTCTTTATAGCTTTGATCCTGTGGCTAAGAGGCTCAAATTCTGCCTCGTCCATTTCTCCATAAGTCTTAGCAGATCCTTCAGGGATAAAAAGGCTGTTCCACCCGAAATCAAACATACCGCCGCCGCGCGGCTTGCTCACCACCTCCCCATGAATCTCCGCATCAAAAAGCATCATCTTTTTGCCATCAAACAAGGCATACATTATGGTGGCTCTGGCTCGCCGATTATCCAGGTGGCCTATCAACCGGCCGATACCGTCAGTACCAAGCTCTTCTAAAAACCACTTGACGAGCGTACCGGGTAAGCGCCCCATTGCAGCGAACTCAAGCGACACGTCCTCTACCAGCACAGGACACTTCATGAGTCCGTAAGCTTGGCTGACCTTATGCTCCACTACCTCTTTCAGGTCAAGTGATTGGATCTCGTCCAGATCCAATTTATGATGCTTGACCGGTATGCCAAGCCACCTGGCCAGATGGTCGGCCTTGTGCTGGTTTCCGGTTATGAAGACCAGGTCCTTCATGCTTTTCCCAGAAGTTTAAGCAAGTCTTCTTCACTGATCTGCTTCGTCCTGAGTTTTTCAGCCTTCTGAAGCTTGCTCGCACCGACGTTCGCGCCCACGACGAGGTAATCCGTATCCTTGCCTACAGATGACTGAAACGTACCGCCGAGCGCCCTGATTTTCTCGGCTGCTTCTTCGCGGCTCATGGATTCGAGCGATCCGGTGACGACAAACTTTTTGCCCTCCAGTTTGCCCTCTACCCGCTTGACATCCTCCGGCCATACGCCAAGTTGGCGAAAATCGGCCAGAATTTTTTGGTTGGCCGGGTCGTCAAACCAGAACACAATAGATTCAGCCACGGTATTTCCTACCCCTTCAACAGCTTGGAGTTCCTCATAGGTCGCGCTGCCAATAGTATCAAGCCGTTTAAAGTGGGTGGCCAGATCAACTGCCGTTTGTACGCCAATGTGGCGAATACCCAGTCCGTACAAAAACCGTGCGAGTGACGGGTTCTTCTTAGCCTGGATCGCGTCAACAAGCTTGGCCGAGGAAATTTCAGCAAAACGCTCCAGATTGAGCAGATCATCTTTTTTCAGTCGGTAAATATCAGGTGTCTCCTTGACCAGACCGGCATCCAGCAGCGCTATGACGTTCTTTTCGCCTAAGCCCTCGATATCGAGCGCGGCCTTGCTGGCATAGTGCTGGATTCGCTTCCAAACTCGTGACGGACACTGGTTGTTGGGACAGCGCCAAACGGCCTCGTCGGCCTTCAGCTTAACCAGTTTTGTGCCGCATTCCGGACAGGTTTCGGGCATTTCGAATGGCTTCTCAGAACCATCGCGCAGCTTTACGAGCGGTTCGACCACCTCTGGGATAATGTCTCCGGCCTTATGTATGATGACGGTGTCACCTACGCGGATATCCTTACGTTTGACTTCGCCTTCATTGTGGAGCGTAGCCATCTGCACGGTACTACCGGCTACGACCACCGGTTCCAACATAGCCACGGGTGTGGCTGAGCCGGTACGGCCGATCGAAATGAAGATATCCTTTACCTTGGTAGTCGCCTGCTCAGCTGGATATTTGTAGGCTACAGCTCCTCGCGGCGCCTTGCCGACCACCCCAAGCGCGTTGAAGAGCCGTCGGTCGTTTACTTTTATGACCAGCCCGTCGGTATTGAAGGGCAAGTCATAGCGTTTGTCTTCCCAGTAATCGGCAAACTGCACTACTTCATCAAGGTTTTTCAGTAATCTAGCTTGCGCGTTCACGATGAATCCAAGGTCGCGTAGAGTCTTGTATGCAAACTCGTGGGTCGGTACTTCTGAAGCATTTTGGCGGAGTACATCGTATGCCCGGAAATACAGCTTGCGGCTGGCCACCAGCTTGGGATCCAGCTGCCTGATTGTGCCAGCAGCGGTATTACGCGGATTAGCGAACAAAGGCAGCCCCGCCCTTTGCCGCTCCTCATTCAAGGCGGCAAAATCCTCCCGATACATAACTATCTCACCTCGCACTTCCGTCCTGTATTGCAAGAATTTTGCTGAATGATTTTTCTCGTCACTCAAATGCAGACGCAATGGAACCGAATCCAGCGTACGAACATTGGCCGTCACATCTTCGCCAATCCTGCCATCACCACGCGTAATAGCCCTCTGAAGCACGCCATCTTCATACACCAGCGCACAGGCGAACCCATCCATTTTTATATCGGTAAAGAAGTTTAGCTCCGCACCTTGTGGTAGTAGTTTTTCGATTCTTCGTTGCCAGGATTCCAGCTCTTCCCGGTTAAATACGTCGTTAAGGCTCAGCATTGGTTGGCTATGAGGTACTGGTTCGAATTTACTGAGAGCAACGCCGGCTACTCGCTGAGTCGGAGAATCCGGAGTTATGAGATCAGGGTACTCAGTTTCTAGTTGCACCAGTTCATGTTTCAGACTGTCGGCCGCCGCCTCACTCATAATTGATTCGTCGAGAACATGGTAGTGATAACGGTAGTCGGCTATAAGCTCTCGTAATTTAGAGATGCGCTGAGCCGCTTGTGCCTTTGTCGGCTTCATAACAGCTCTCGATAAAGGTTATAGAGATAGCTATGAACAATAGCTAGCGTTAACATGCTCAAGACAAAAAATACCCACTCAGCAACGGGCGCCATAAATATAATAAGCGGGATAATAATAATGGCGCCTGCCAGAAGTAGCATAACTGGCAGGAGCAGAACCCGCCGCATAACAGCCCAGCGTCTATAGCGGACCAGGCCCCTGGCCGATCTTAATGCCTGCATTGGTCTTACGTCAGGCAAGGTCACTATATATAAAGCAAACAGAGAAGACGTAATCATGTAGAGCGACAGGAGCGCAAATAGACCGAGTGCCGCCGCCCAAAAAGCCTGTTCTATAAATCCTACGGCCAAGCCGTTTGCAGAAACAAGACTATGAAGACCGCTTCCAATAATTAGCGGCAACATTTGCAGGCTGATTACGCCCAGTATTAGAACAAAAGGCACTAAAGGGTAAAGCCCTTTATAAAATGCATCCCGGACACTAACTTCACTTTTAGCATGCACCTGTCTGAGTGCCCATATGAACGCCAGACTAACCACTATTAAGAGAATGGCCTGGTATACACCAGCAGCATCACTGCTTGGATTGCTGGCCGTACCAACCAAAAAGCTAAAAATCGCTACGCCGCTTATAAGTTCGCTGCTGTTTGTTGATAAATCCTCCAAGCTTGACTTGAGCTCTGGGACATTGCTGTTTAGGCCCAGGCCTTTTACAAGCACAATTGTAAGAACCAGGTAAACGCCGACAATCCCGAAAAAAAGCTTCTTGTGCGCGAACAATTGCTTGATACTTAACTTAAACAGCTTAAAAGCACCCGGCAGTACAGGCCCCGTGTGCTTGATACGTTTGCTCAGACGAAATGATTTATACCCCTGCGGCTTGACCTGCCTGATCGACTTAGGCGATGGTTTCTTGAGCTGTTTCGCAGTTGTTTTTTTGGGTTGTTTCTTTTCGGCCATGTGTCCGTCCTATGCCTCACTACTCATAGTGCGCAACCGCTTAATACGCTCTTCGACCGAGGGATGTGTGCTGAATAAACTGGCCAGACTTTTGCCGCGCAGGGGGTTAGCAAAAAATAGGTGTGCCGTAGAAGCATTTTGACGTCTTAGCGTGCTGCCATAAGCACCGATTTTTTCCAGGGCACTGGCGAGACCTTCAGGGTACCTAGTAGTTAAAGCACCCGTGGCGTCGGCAAGGTATTCACGTCGCCGTGAGATAGCCAGCTGTATAAGCGTGGCAACTATTGGAGCCAGGATGGCTCCTATGATGCCCAAGACGAAAAACAGTTGGCTACTTGATCCGTTGTTGCTGTCGCGATCACGGAACCAGGTCATTCTGAGCATAACATCTGCGAGAATGGATATGACTGCAACTAACGCAAAAGCAATCATCGAAACCCGTATGTCATAGTTCTTCACGTGTCCTAGCTCGTGCGCCATGACACCTTCTAGCTCATGGTCATCCATCATATCAAGCAACCCCGTAGTGACTCCCACGATCGCATGGTTCGGATCGCGGCCGGTAGCAAATGCATTAGGAGCCGGGTCATCTATGATATACACCTTAGGCATAGGCATTCCATTGGTAATTGCCAGGTTCTCAACGACGCGCCATAAACGAGGGTTATCGCTTTTTTGTATTTCATGGGCGCCGTTCATGGCCAAAGCCATTTTAGAACCGGCCCAATAGCTAAGCAGTGCGTAAACAGCGGCACCTGTCAGTACGTAGGGCGTAATGGCCGGTTGACCTGTAAATTCGCCGAATAACCAGCCCAGACCGGCTACGAGCGCAACGAAGAACAACATCATGAAGACTGTCTTGCGCTTGTTGGCAGCAATCTGGCTATACATGCTTATCCGCTCCGTTCGGTTGGCTAGAACTTAACTTCAGTCGGTTTAGCAATCGCAGCAGCTTCGCCTTCATCTACCTCAAAGAATTCCCGCTCTTTGAAGCCAAGCATGCCGGCAAAAACATTTGTCGGAAAGGTCTGGATTTTGATATTCAGGTCACGGGCAGATCCGTTATAGAAGCGCCTGGCAGCCTGTATTTTGTCCTCAGTATCAACAAGTTCTTCTTGCAAGTGCCTGAAGTTATCGTTGGCCTTTAGGTCAGGATAAGCTTCGGCTACAGCAAACAGGCTTTTGAGCGTCTGCTGGAACATGTTTTCGGCCTCAGCTGTTTCTTTGACTCCTTGTGCCCCCAATAAAGCACTGCGCGCTTTGGTGACATTTTCGAACACTTCCTTTTCATGACCGGCATATCCCTTGACTGTTTCTACCAAGTTCGGAATAAGATCAGCCCGTCGCTTGAGCTGAACCGTGATATCGCTCCACGCTTCGTTCACACGTACGTTCGCTCGCACCAGACCGTTGTACATGACAATCACGCCAAGTACCAGGACGGCGATTACAACTAAAACAACCGTTAACATCTGAAGCTCCCCTCCTTATACTAGTAGGTTAATTATAGCACCTTAAGCCCGAGTAGAAGAAGATGTAATTCATGATTATTGACCCGTTATTGCGAGAGGATTTACATACCCGAGCAAAGAGAGGACTTTTTGCTCGGAAGAGGAAGAAGCACGCGAGACCAAACAAAAAAGACGCCACTTAGTTGCGCCTTTTTGACGTTTGGTCGTAATAAATTCTGACGTGGTGGGCGAGGAGGGACTCGAACCCTCAAGTCTTTTGGACAGCGGATTTTAAGTCCACCGCGTATACCAATTCCGCCACTCGCCCGAGATAATAACCTGTTAGATTATAGCACCGCTGCTAAGGCCTTAGCCGAAGTATAGACCTTATCAATTAAAACATCCCTGCATGGATCACCCGTTTTAGGACTTAGCGCAAAAATAGGCTTGCCTAGGGCGCTGGCATAAGCCATTTCAAGTGTAACGCTTACACCCACATAGTCGTCCTTATTAAATATGAGACACACCTCGGCTTTCCGTATCCAATCAAAGTGTTCAAGCGTCAGCCCCTTAAAAACTTTGCTTGTTACATATTCCGTGTGGATTTTAGCGTTTTCTTCTATTGGCTCCTTGAAGCTTGGCGGGAACACCAACACACCTTGTTTTTCTAGCTCGGTACAAAATTCTTCAATTTCTTTGGAATAGCGCCTTGAGCCGCAGACAACGACAGATTTCATAAGGTATCCTTTTTAACAATTGGAGGCGCCTACCGGAATTGAACCGGTGTAAAAGGTTTTGCAGACCTCTGCGTAACCACTCCGCCAAGGCGCCATACGATGCATTTTATCAGATTAAGCGCTCGCAACGTTATTCAACACGACTCATAGTTGGCGCAAGCAGGTTTATTTACTGAATGTACGGAGCGATCCTGCCCGTAATGTGCGCGACGAGAGCCAACTGCCGAATGTTTGTGCGCATACTGCGCTAGACGAACACGCTGGACTTGGCATCACCCCTTCTTTGGTAGTTAGCCACTACTGCGCCATTAGCTTCCGGCGAATGGAGAGCCGAAGATACCGACGGCAAGCTCTGCCCAGATGAGCACCATCGCTGCAGCGAGCACAACGCCTATGGCTGCTTGGCGGGAATTACTTTTCACCCCGTTGATTATCAACTGAGCAGCCATACCAACACCGGCCAGCAAGATGCTGACGATGATGAAATCGGCCACGCCCCAATCTACTTCATCAGTGAACATCATCGCTGCTAAAGGTATTAATAGCACCAGTTCTGCTGCCAGCACACTGCAGATAATGTTTTTTGCTTTCATGGATTCACTTCCTTTCCCTCTTCATCGTTTTTGTGCTCCAGAATGTCTCCGGGCTGACAGTCCAAAGCCTTACATATCGCCTCCAGTGTTGATAGCCGGATAGCTTTGGCCTTGCCGTTTTTCAGTATGGACAGGTTGGCCATCGTTATGCCAACTTTCTCTGTCAGTTCTGTAAGGCTCATTTTGCGTTTGGCCAGCATCACATCGATATTAATTATGATTGCCATGGCTACTATACTGTTAGATCGTTTTCTGACTTTATATCTACGGCATTCTGCAAGAGCCTCTGGAAGACCGCGGCGGCGGTCGCGATCACGAACGAAGCACCGATAACAACAAATCCAATCAGTGCAACACCCGGTGCATCGTCCCTGTCCGCTACGTAAAATATGTATGGCATGCCTGCCGCATATAACGCACTGATTATGAGTGCGCAGTACTTAATTCTTTTCAGAGCATTTATTGATAATTTCGAAAAGGCCTTGTTTTTATCAATATAGCCCAACAGCTTTAGCGCCTGATACAGCGCTATGAAAAACGGTACCGCAGGTACGTACATACCTAAGAATATGGGACCATAGTCAAAATCTCCTGCCAATTCCGAGCTAATAAAACGCGGCAGAGCAAAAATACACAAGCCCGATACAATAAGTCCGAGTAAAACAACAACTCCTTTTAAGATAAGTGTTGATCCCCGCTTCATATGCATTCCTTGTTTATTGTTGGTAGCAATATAACATATAATTTATCGTATCTCAATATATTTATATCGTAATGTAAGGCATGAGGAACTCTAGCGCCTGGGATAGTAAGCGATCGAAACAAGAACTTGGCCTATTTATTGATCTTTGCCGAGGCAAAGAGCCAGAACCTATACATACCAAAAGAAAACCCCAGGCTTGCTGGGGCGCTCTTCGTGGTGCACTGTTAGATACGAAAGTAAAACGTTACTTCTTAACTATTTGTAACTTTCATGCGATGACACTAAATACAAGAATGGTTGTGGTCTAGGTTCTTGATCACATACTGTGTGAGCGATATATGGCCGCCTGCTGTAAGCGGGGCTACACCACAATTAGCTTTGGCATTTGATAGACTAGCTCCACTCGGGCGCCAGTTAGGAAGCCCATTGAGGTTACTGCTTGAACCCACTGTATTCCCCGTAATTTCTGACCACTGAACTGCCGTAGAGTACAGTCCGACCTTTGCTCCTTGTGACTGGTAGTATTTTGCAAAACCTTCAATAGCTGCAGTATTGCGAGCTAACGCTTCTGTTGAGCCGGCCTGCCAGGTATTCATTGTCTCTACATCAAGCCACCAGGTGTACGCTGATACTGCTTGATCGATTCCGGCGGTTTCTGCTGCCGGAACGAAGCGGTCCAGGTACGCTTCTACTGAGCGGTTCCACCCGTATTGCCAAGAACAAGCGTCATCATTCAGTCCGGTGCACGTACCGTAAGGGTTGTCAGTAGTGAAGCCGGTTTTGTCAGTATTGCTTGTGGGCCAGGTAGTAATCTGGTCAATTACTTCTCCCGGGTTAGCTGTGTTTACGTAGAGCTGAACTCGAGGCTGGTTAGAGCCTGTCTTTGCTTTGTTAGCCCATATAAGCTGTTCCGCAAGACAGGAATTAGTAGTTGCAGCCGTGCCTCCGTTAACCCCGACAATAGCAAAGTAGTGGTCAGTAGGCAGCCTTCTGCCGCACTGCGGGTATGACACATCATATCCTACCATCTCAGTCGTGCCCGAGCCCGGCGGTTTCGCCGGTTTTGCTGCAAACGCTACTGACGGCGTCAGCGCAACGGTTAAAATTAACAAAACAAATAGTGTTAGTGCTTTTTTCATATGGCGACTATTATAGCGTAAAGTTAAGAGGAATTAAAAATATGCATGCGCGACTTTTATGATTTTGATGCAGTGTGCATAAATGGGACTCTAGCAACCTTGACCAAGGCTAGCAATATAGGAACCTAGCCTACTAATGATCTTTGACGAGATCAAGGGTTAGAATCTAAGAACCAGCTCCTAGCGCCACAACTGATTGCTCTGGCCGTGACAATCCCACATGTGGATCTTTGAACC
>CBKXXB010000015.1:0-22748 GCA_966685145.1 uncultured bacterium
GCGACCGGCTCATTCCGGCAACGTCCAGGCACCTGCTACTGCCGACGCCGATGATAGATCTTGAACTCGTACTGCTGCTGGGTTGAGTAGGAGTAGGCGCAGGAGTAGGAGCGGGCGCAGGAGCACTTGCCCGGACAGGTCCGCCAGTCCATTGCTGGTTGTTTTGCCCGTGACAGTCCCAAATATTGATTCTAGACCCGTTTGCGGTACCGTATCCAGCCACATCCAGGCACCGGCCACTACTAACTGAGCGAATTTGCTGAGCACCGTACTGCTCCCACTGCTGATTGGGCTGCCCGTGACAATCCCAAATATGGACCCTTGAACCGTTAGCTGTTCTATAACCTTCGATATCAAGACATTTATTATCGTATACTCTTAATGTTTTTGTATTTGAGTCGTAAATCCATTGCTGATTAGCTTGCCCGTGACAATCCCAAATAAACACATTTGATCCATTAGCAGTGTTAGAAGCTTCTACGTCCAAACATCTGTTGCTGCCCACTCCTCTAACTGCACCGCCGCCGTTTGCGTTTCCGGGAGTAGGAGCTGGAGCCGGATTGGGGGCTGGTGTAGGAGTTGGAGCCGGCTGATCTGCGGTATGTAATGCGTTCCAGGTATTAGGCCCGACTACTCCATCGACATGCAAGCTGCGTCTGGATTGGAAATCGGCAACAGCATTTTGCGTATTTTGCCCAAACTGTCCATCAACTGACAGGCCGTAGCCAAAATCATTTAAGTGATTTTGCAGATGTCTGACACAATCGCCAGATGAGCCGCGCCGCAGCACTTGGCCATGACAATCAGGACCAGGACTCGGATTGCTTCCTATTGGAGGCGTGCTTGTTGAGCTGCCACCACAGCTTAAATATTCTGGCGCCGGATCTATAGTGCCCGTTCGGCCGTCTTGTCCGCTGAAGCCTCCGCCGTCAGTTCGTATTTCCCAGTGCAAGTGAGGATCCACGGCACCGTTACCGTTGCCGCTTTGGCCGATGTGTTGGCCCGCGCTGACAGGTCCGCTTACGCCGCCTTGAGTAATATGTGCGTAACGATAAACCCGTCCCGATTCTGCGTGCAGGTCTTTCGTGTTTTGATAACCCTGGTACCAATGATCAGAAACCCTTCCGCCTTCAGCGGCGTAAAGAGGTCGGCCCACGCTAACACCTATATCTATACCTGCGTGTGTTCTCCCGCCTCCACGGTCATCCAGGTATTCGCTGGTAATCGGTGCGCCTTGGTCTGTAGGACAAGCTATGGCAGATACCGGGTTTGCACGCCCTAGCGTAACTATCGCTACAAAAAGCAAGATTACGCTACATACCCATAAAATTAACCTGGCCAGAATTATTTGTTTATTTTGCGATAACGAATCGAACATACATTTGTAATAGCATGTGCTTTAACTAAGCACAATAGTTTTCGAAATATCCCCGGAGTTTAAGCGGCCGTTTTGTAGCGTTCCGCGGGTACTGGGTACAAAAATGCCTTAAGCTTGGCAAAGGCTCTCATAGGGGTATTTTTGACTTTTGATACATACGAGGAATAGCTGGTGCCTTCCTTGGCATGCAGTATTGCGCTTGCTTCGGAGTTGGCAAATATGTCAGTCCCCAGGCGATTAAGCTCCCATTTCCTGTCCTGAAGAGCAGTAGCATCCAGGTTACTCATGTCGATTTTCCCTGAGTCCACTTTAGCAATGGAATCTGCATCCATCTCTACCATCAGATTTGCCACAATCATCTCAGTCAAGGCGTTATATTCATTAGATGGCAGCCCGTCCCGTTCTTGGCCCCGTACGTCCCTGAGCAGCGTTACGCTGAGGTTCTCATAGGGCAGAACTTTGGTGGATGCTTCGGGGAATCCTTTGATTGGAGAAGTCAGCTCATCTAAAGATTGACCCGGCGCCACAAAGATGACGTAGTGTATATTATCCTTCGGACTTAGGTCATTCGATAATGCCTCAAAAGTTATTTCTGTTGCTGTGCCGGTGCCAAGCTGCAGGTCGGTACTAAATGATACTTGCTGGTCAGCCAGCTTCTCGACTGCGTCTAGGTAAGTGCTAAGCTTGTCTGTAGTTACGCTTTGCTCAGCACCGTCCAGCCTGAGAATCTTTACGGTTGTGTTATCTGTTTCTATAACTTCTCCTAGCTCAAACTCTCGGCCCTCAAAGCCTTTGTAGCCCATTTTTTTGCTAATCTGGGTTACTGTTTCCTGGTCAAGCAGAGCTGGTTTTTTAGCTTCCGGCTGAACGGTCGCTTCGGACATGGCAACCTTAGGCGCTACGGCAGTGGTAGTAGTTTGCATCTCTTTCGGCTTCGGAACGATCACCGGTGCCGGCATTATTGTGGTGGGGGGGAGGCTAATGTCGGGTGCATGGTCAAAAGGTTCCGCCGTTGCGTCTGGTGGCCGTCCCAAGTGCGATGATGACGGATCAGATGCATCCCCGCTCATATATACGCCTATGCCCATGGCAGCCACTGCCGAGGCGGCGAGCGCCAACAGGGCTTGCCCGCGGCGATTAGCATGCCTGCCGGCTACCTCGTAATTATGCGGAGACTGAACGGGGTAGGGCATATCAGTAGGAATATTTTTGTTTGGTGGCATATATCTATATACTACCATGAAATAATACAAAAGTCAATTAATGCTTATGCTCGGAGGTCGTGCAAAGGCCTTGAGGATCTGTCGCCAATAAGACGTTTATAAAGAAGCTCCGCACTGATGAGAACAGGCGGTATACCGATGCCGGGATGAGTGTCGGCGCCAACGTAATACAGGGATTTTACTTTTTTATTGACGTTTTGAGGCCGGAAGAATGCCGTTTGGCGAAGCGTGTGTGCCAGGCCTAGAGCTGTACCGTCGGGGCTGTTGTAGCGCTCTGCGAAATTCTTTACGGAAAATAGCCGTTTGTAAACGATGCGTTGGCGCAAACCCGGCAGGCTCATCTGATCTTCCATGGTTTTCAAGATCTTTTCAAAATAGTCTTCGAGCTGTTTGTCGCTATAGGCAAGACCGGTCCCTGTAGGCACTAGTACGAAAAGGTTCTCGCATCCTGCAGGTGCCGTTCTTTTATCTGTCTTAGAGGGATTGCACACGTAGAATGACGGGTCACTTGGCCACTTGGGCTTATTAAAAATCTCTGCAAAGTTCTTTTTCCAATCCTTACTAAAGAGCAGGTTGTGATGCCTTAAGCCGGGTAACTGTCCCTTAATACCCAGGTAGATGAGAAGTGCACTTGGAGCCAGGGTTCGCTTACTTCCGTAAGCAGTATTGCTGCTGCGGTAGCGGGGCTCAAGCAATTGCGTGTCGGTATGGTGCATGCCTGCATTGCTTATTACAGTGTCGGCATGGATCTCTCGGCCATTTGCCAGAACTACGCCGACAGCCGTTCCTTTATCTGTAACTATCTTACTTACTGGACAATTCGTGCGTAAATTAGCTCCGTGTTTTTTGGCGATCTCCTGCATCGCTCTAACAAGGCTATACATGCCGCCCTCGGGGTAGTAAACGCCCATACCAAAGTCTACGTGATTCATGATTCGATATAGAGCCGGAATCTCGTATGGGCTTGTACCTAAAAAGACAGCGGGATATTGCACCAATTTTTGCATATATTCTGACTTGAAGTACTTCCCTGCCTGACTGCTCATATTACTTAACACGTTAAGTTTACTACCTTCACGTAGCATGGTGAGTGTAAAAAAGTCGCGCACCGAGTCATAGTTCTTATATATAAACTGCTCTTTCGCTATTGCGTACTGGCGTTCGGCTTTCCGGAGATATTTGCGGAGCTGAACGCTGGCTCCCGGCTCGAGCCGCTCGACTGTTGGTGTATCTTTCTCAATATCAGAATAAATGTCGACGCTTTTGCCCTTATCTTTATAAAAAACTTTGTAACTTGGTGCGAGTTTCTTTAGCCGGATATGGTCTTCTAATTTCTCACCAAGCAGCTCAAAGAAGTGTTCAAAGACATCCGGCATCAGGAACCATGACGGTCCCGTGTCAAAGGTGAAGCCTTCAGCGGTAAAAGTCCCGACTCTGCCGCCAAGCTGGTCATTTTTCTCAAGAACCGTGACTTGCCAACCGGCCTTAGCCAGCAGGCAGGCAGCGCCAAGACCACCTACGCCAGAACCGATGATTATGGCCGACTTAACCTGTTTCACGGGCAATTTTCCACTTCTCAAGGCCCGCAACTATGAGCATCAAACCACTTATGACGGCACCAATGCCTGCCGGTACCCAGTGCTCTATGCCTATGTTGATGCCGGTCCAGAACAGCAGTATAAGAAGTCCGCTATAAGCGATGCCGCGCAGCACTGGCAGTTCTTCTCGCCAGAGTAGGTGTAGAAGTCCCGCCACCAGGGCTGTAGTCAGCAGCCAGCCGACAAAGTTAAGTAGCGGCACGCCATAGAAAAGTCCAACCTGATCCCATTGACGAAAGCCAAGCGTAGCTAGCCCCGGCTCGAAAGCCATACTTATCAGCATTGCGAAGATTGCTGTAAGGGCGATCCGCCCATAAGAAGCCGTGAACTTGCTGGCAAACCAAAAGGCGGTCAGCACTATGGGTGGGTAGGCTAGAATCACTATCCAAGGTGTAATTCCGAAGACTTTATAACCGAGCACATCATCGTATGTAAAGCTTGCAGAGGGAAGCTCCGCTTTAATAGCCAGCGTTTCTATGCCTATGGCATAGGCTCCGAGTAGAGCCAGTATAAGTAATCCTAAAAAACCGCGCTGTCTAAGGGTGGAAACATAGGAGGGTAGTGCGAATAGGCTTAGAGCAATAATAGGGCCGGCAACAGAACCTGCTTTGATTAGGGAGTCCATTCCTACAATTATGACACGAGCTTGCCGTGGATTTAATTTGTAATTCGCTTACAGCTACTTTTACGCTGAGTAAGGTGTAAAATAATAAGTCATGAATATTTGGGATGAGCTACCTAAACCATTTTTCGTATTGGCGCCCATGGATGACGTGACTGATTCTGCATTTCGCCAGATTATTGCTTCTACTGCGCCTCCCGATCTGTATTTCACGGAGTTCGTGAATGCTGACGGCTTGCAAAGCCCGGGGCGGCCTAAGCTAATGCCTAAGCTTGCTTATAGCGATGTCGAAACACCGCTGATTGCGCAGCTGTGGGGCAAAAAGCCCGAGAACTACTACAAGACAGCCCGGGAATTGGCGGGGATGGGTTACGCGGGAGTAGACATAAATATGGGCTGTCCTGTGAAGACGGTCATCCAAAACGGCTGTTGCGCGGCGCTCATCAACGACAGGGAACTGGCACTGGAAATTATCAAAGCCACACAGGAAGGTGCCGGTTCCCTGCCCGTCAGCGTAAAAACGCGTCTGGGCTTCAACGAAGTGGATTTAAGCTGGCACGAACTGCTGCTTAAGCAGAAACTTAACGCGTTAACTATCCATGGCAGGACCAAGAAGCAGTTGAGTGAGGTACCGGCGGATTGGCACTCAATCGCCGAGATTCGCAAACTCCGCGACACGCTCTCCCCTCCCACCAAGATTATAGGTAACGGTGACGTCATGACGCGGGAGCAAGGCCTGGATTTGGCGAGGCGGTATGACCTTGATGGAATCATGATTGGCCGGGGAATATTTCAGGACCCGTATATATTCGCCAAAAATACGCCCTGGCAGTCCTTTGATCCGCAAAAGAAGCTCGGCCTGTACAAGAAGCACATTTTGCTGTTTGCAAAAACCTGGAGTCATGGTGAACGCAAACTTCATACGCTGAATAAGTTTTGCAAAATTTATGTGAATGGCTTTGATGGCGCGAAAGAATTACGTGAAAAACTTATGGCCGCAGGAACTATCGAAGAGCTTATGAAAATTGTAAATAACAGATTGTAAACGCAAGCTTTTAGTCCATAAATGTGAAAAAACTACAACAACACAGTTTCATCTGATGTGAGATATTTCGCAGCCTTAAGTGCTTGACAGTTGTACCATTGGCGAGGATAAACTTAAGATACTGAAGTTCGTAAAAGGCTTCGGCGTGGGAGGGGACATATGGCACTATTTCGCAGTCGCAATAAGAAGCTGCCTTCTACCCAGTCTCGGGCATTCTTTAATAGTATTACGCGTCCATGGAATCTAAACCCTAAGTCAGCACTTTTGCTGGCTGTTTTATTTTCTGTTCCACTTTTGGCGGCAGGACTTGCGATCGCAAATCAGAGCGATCCTGGTCAGAGCAATCAGCAGACTAGCAACAGTCAGGAACCTTTACAGACTGACGTGAGCTTGGAAGGGCCGGCTACGAGTGTGGAGGCTTCTGGCTCCCAAGTCGAGGTAAATGCCAATACCGAGGTCCAAAGTAACTCCCAGTCGCAAATAAGAGTGCATGGCAGTGTTTCCGCTACCGCTGAGGACGGCACTACAAAGACCGAAACTTTTGATAAAAGCTATAACACTACCGAAGGAAGTGCTACGAACAGTTTGAACGTAAATATCAGCACCGGGACCGGGAGCGACTCAGATGTAAGTATCACAAGCAGCAGCGATGCTGATGTTGAAGTTGATGTGGATGAATCTACGGAGGTGCGTATTCGAAATTAGTATATACATAGTGGTTATTCGACCGTGGCGGAGAATATTTTCCTTCGCGGTCGGGTAAGCACCCGAACCAATTAATAATTAATAATTTAGGAAAGGAGTAATTTCATGAAGAAATTACTACGTATCTTGGCAGTAGCGGTGTTGGGTGTAGGCCTGACTACTGGTCTCGCAGCTGCACAAACCGATATCGACAATGGTAACGGTACCAGCTCCAATAACCGGATTCGTTTCGACAACGACCTGGACGTTGATGTCGACAATGACAACGACGTCGATGTTGACGTTGACAACGACCAGGACGCTGACTCTGGCGACGCTGAAGCAAACGCTAACACGACGGTTGGCGATGTTTCAACTGGCGACGCTGACAATGACGCTGACGTTGATGTAAGAGTTACGGCCAGCAACTCTTCGAGTGCTGGTTGGGACCTGGGCCTGGTATGGGGTGAAGAGGCTAGCATCCACAACGGTAACGGCACTAACTCTAACAACCGTATCGTTTACGAAAGCGATGTTGATGTAGACGTTGACAACAGCAACGACGTCGATGTTGACGTTGACAACGACCAGGACGCTGACTCTGGCGACGCTGAAGCAAACGCTAACACGACGGTTGGCGATGTTTCAACCGGTGGTGCCAGCAACTCATTCAGCTCAAGCACTTCTATCTCAGTTTCTAACCAATAGATTCTACTGATAGAAATTGGCCATTGGTCAATTGAGTAAGGGTGGCCATACGCAAACGAGTAGAGGCTTGGTTCTAGACCAAATCAAGCCTCTCCCTGCGTAAACAACCGTAACGCATAGAAATGGACAGATATATTATGATGAAATCACTGCTCACGAGACTCAAAAAATCACTTATCGCCTTAACCGTTATCATTCAGACATTTGCGCCGGTAGGTTTTTCACGAGTCGCCTTGGCAGAGGAAATAGCCGCTGGAGAAACTGCAGCCGCTGTTTCGCCTGCTGATACCTGTCCTCAGGTTAACGGTACAGTTGCTCCGACTGGCGCCGGCTCTCATACGTTTACATTTAGTCCCGCTCCTACCTGCCTATGGGAAAACGCTTATTATTCCTGGGATCCCGTAACTAAGGTTTACACTCCAAAGTACGACACGCACGTTTGTGATGCTGGTGGCGTCTGCGAACGGATCAACTGGCAGTACGTGTCATCTGAAAGGCGATATGTAGAAACCCGAACAATCGTATCCGTACCTGCTACCACCGCAGCAACAAGTACGACACCTACAACCAGTTCTGTTTCGCCATCTGCTACTACAAGTACTGGTACTGGAAATGGTACTACCGATCAAACGAACGGTAGTTCAATAGTCTCAGGCAACGGCACTGACTCCGATAACAGCATCACTGACAATTCCAATACGAATGCCGATATTGATCTGGCCAATAATGTATCAGTCTTAACTACTTTGAACTCTGATGCTACATCAGGCGATGCGAACGCACTCTTTAATACGACTGTCGGAGATGTCTCGACTGGAGACGCAACGACAATTGCCAATATATTAAATATGATCCAGTCTTCCTGGGATCCCGCTAACGGCAGCCTCACTCTCTTCAGTGCAGATCTATTCAACAACTACTTCGGTGACTTGCTTTTTGACCCCTCTATACTGCTTGGCAACGGGACGGGCAGCACCAATACAATAGCTGATAACAGTAACACCGATTTGACCATAAACGTTGCAGAAAATGCCAGCATCGAGAACAATGTCAACTTGAATGCGCAGAGTGGCGATGCAAATGCTAACGGCAATACAGACGTAGGTGATGTGTCTACCGGAGACGCAACGACAGTAGCAAACCTCATCAACATGATTAACTCCATGATTACCTCGGGAGACTCATTCATCGGAAGCATTAATCTGCACGGCGATCTGAATGGCGATATTTTGCTGCCACAAAGTTTGATGGACATCCTGCTTGGTAATGGAACGAACTCAACCAATACGATTAGCAATAATAAGACTACTGATATTGATGCCAGCATCACAACGAGTAGCAGTATTACTAACAACACGAATCTCACGGCCACCAGCGGTAATGCTACTGCTGACGCTAACACAACAGTTGGCAATATAAGTACCGGCAATGCCGAAACGAGTGTCAATGAGATGAATCTCATAGGCCAGAATATACAAGGCACTAAGGGTCTCCTGGTGTTCATAAATGTCATGGGCAGCTGGGTCGGCATGCTATTCAATGCTCCGGTAACAGCAAATATTGCGGCCGACAATGGCACCAACTCTACCAATACGATTGCCAATAACTCCACGACAAATGCAGACATTAATGTAGAGCGTAACTACAGTATCATTAACAACCTTAACTTGAATGCTGCTTCAGGTAACGCTACTGCCAATGCCAACACGACAGTCGGCAACGTTTCCACCGGAAATGCTTCAGCTAGTGTTAATCTGCTGAATATGATCGATAGTAAGATGAATTTCACCGACTGGTTCGGCGTGCTTTTCATTAACGTGTTCGGCAACTGGAAAGGCAGTTTTGGCGTAAATACTTCTGCTGGTGACAACCCGGCACCAACTGCCGGTGGCGGCGGTATGGGCGGAGGTACTCCGAGTGGTACTGTAGCTGCAGCTAATACGGATGTGCCAGAGGTCTTCAGATTCGTGGCTCGCAACAGCCGGTCAGGCCAGGGAACCGGCAGCGGTCCTGTCAGTGGTTCTGAGCAAATCGTTGCAGCCAGTACCGCTTCTAGTACCTCAACCCCGTCAACGTCTCCAGGTCAGACTTCAAGTACTCAGACTGAAGAAACTCCTGCCCAAGAAGCGGCAGCTGAAGCCGGTAGGCGCGGAAACTTATGGCTGCCAGTAAGTTTTGGTATCGTGGCTATCATGCTGATGTTCGGTGAGCGAATACTCGCCTTTGTCCGCAGGCCCGGGGCTTAAGCTTGGATACTAACGTATTGCCACTTTTCCCAATCACTGCGTAATTTGTTGAATATGACTGCAAAGGGCATGGCTAGTCTTGTCAGTAAGAGAGCATATATTAGAGGATACATTACAGGTGCCAATGTAATCAGTCTGAACTTCTGAGAAAATGAAGCATGCCTGTCTGACCATGCATAAAACATCAAAGCGAACACATTAACGCCCCAGGTGAGTGCTAAAGGTTCCGGTCTTTCAAAGTTCAGAGCGAGATAAAGAAAATAGGTAATAATCAACGGTTCCAAAAATAGTACCGCTCCTTTCCCGATGCTTAAACTGCGAAGAAGTAAGCTGCGGTCATTGGACTGCTTGGGAGCGGGCGGAGAGTCTTCGGTTGTTCTCAATAATTCTTGAAGTTGATGAACGAAAAGCTTGCGGTAGCTCTTATGTGGCTCTCGTATAAGCAGTACGTCATCGGCATAGTAGGTAGGGGTTTTAGTATTTTTAAGCGGCTTTTTACGCATAACTGCGTATATAGTTTCCGGGTAAAGGCCTAAGAAAGCGGAATGTGATCGACGCAAGTACTCAAATTGCTGCAGTACTCCTATTAAGCTTTTGTGTGGCTTGCTACGGACTGCCGGCACCAATACGTTGCTAGTATTATGTGCGAAATGCACGACGATTTTATCAAGGGCTTGCTTATCCAGTCTATGAGCAGCGTTTATTCGCATTTCCAGTTCTCCGGTAACCGTCTTGGCAGGCAGTGCAATCTCGGTCTCTTTCAGTCGACTATGCTTTGTCACCAGTTTGATTTTTGGCCGCCGTTTCGTCTTAATGAATCTGCGAATCAAATGCTGCGTTTTATCGGTTGAACCGTTGTCTATAACAACTATCTTAAACTTTGGATAGCGGCTGCTGATGATACTTTCCAGGCATTCTTCAATGGTCCTTTCGGCATTATATGCGTATACGATCACTGAGATACTCGGACGGTACGTTTTCTTTTTATTCTTACTTTTTTTAAATCTCAGTTGCTCATTAGTGAGGCGAAGTTCGTACCAGCTTTTGCCGGCCATTTCTAGGAATGTGGCCAGAATTTTAAGACCTAGCCAGCCGCTGCCTATTACAAAAGTGATAAGTTCTCTGTTCATGATGATGTTCCTGCCGAGGCGGCCGGAATAGTTTCAAGAAGCGAGAAGCGGTAAAGGCCGCGCTTCTCATACCAGTTGCCGGTACATGTTTGCAAGATAAGCTGCGCGGGTCCTTCCAGGGTAAAAATGCTCACATCGTCCGGTTGAACCTCAAGCGTATCTACGAAGGCATATCTGAATACGTGGCCGTTATCAGTATGGACCTCTGCTACGTCGCCGGGAACCAGATTTTTGAGCGGGGAGAAGACGAAGCGGTTGCTGTGTCCATAGATGATCGTATTGCCGCCGTAATCATTGGCCAGCGCGCTCGGCATGGCAAAGTAGGTCTCTATTTTGCCGTCCCTGAGAGTCCAGCTGCCATCTTTCTCGTTATAGTGCCCTTCCATAACCCTTATATCACGTGAGATTTTAGGTACCAGCAGACGTACCGGTTTGCCCATAACTATTTTCCTAATCTCTTCAGCAGGAGCCTGGATTGGTTCTGTAGGGGTATTCTCAAGCGCCGGGTGTGACTCTGCTGTCGTCCGGAAAACAGAAGGGTTAAATAGGTACAAGGCAAACAACAGCGTGGCTCCATAGAGAAAGATCACGCTGCTGTAGTAACGGACAAGTTCTATAAACTTATGTCCGTATGCCATGACGATATCCTTAGTTCTTCAGTGCGCGACGTCGGTAGGTTAATGTACCGGCTTGTGCAGCAATGCCGAGTGCGCCTGCGCTGGCAGCTACCAGCCCCAGGTTCTCGACTATGGAAAGTTCGCCAGTGCTTGGGAGAGCAGCTACCCGTGCAGCGCCTGAACCTGTGGAGACACCAGTAGTTACGGCATGGGCGCTTCCGAGCACACGTCCGCCGCCTTGGCCACCGTTCCCGCCACCATTGTTGCCCGCCGGCGGAGTCTGATTGCCGCCGTTGGTTGGCCTGGAGACGTTACCGGCATTTATAAGACAGCTTAGTGAAGCGTCGTTACTGGCGTTACCAGTAGTGACGTTACCGACAGTAGTATTGCCAATGGCGGTTGCATTACCGGTACTGGCGTTTTGGGTACTATAGATACTGCAATCAACGTCGTTGCTGTTTCTGATAGTGATGCTCGTTGTGCTGCGGTTAGTAATGGTATTAGTTGAATTTGTCCCGTTACCGTTAGTAATTGTTTGAGCTGTAGCCACACCAGTACTTATGCTGGCTAGTGCAAATACCGCTGCTAAAAATCGTAATAATTTTTTCATACCCCTACTCCTCCTAGTGTTACGCCGTACCACTATGATTACATAACAGTTACAGCTTGTAAATTATATTTAATAATTAGTTTTAGCGTAAGCTTTTTGGGTTAGTGTCTAAGCGTTAGGACGCTAGTTTTGTTTGTTAAGTGAACTGCAAAATTTTATAAGTTTTGCATCTTAAGTATGACATATATTTCATAAAGCTAACTGTTAGAATTCTCCTTTTGTATTTATTTGCTTTCCCAAGATGTTAAAATAAACAATCTATGGAAGAAGAGATACACCAGGTTCACCTTGATGAGGGCGTTGAGGATTCGCCTCGAGAATACCGCAAATTTGCTGGAGTGATCGGTGGCATCTTGATCGTAAGTATGGTTCTGGGTTGGGCACGAGGCTGGGAGCTGGAGCGCTTCTTAAGCGACTTTATGGCGGTTTTCTTTATGACGTTTGCCACCTTTAAGTTCGTGAATATGGAGAATTTTGTTAGTGCCTATCGCAGCTACGACATTATTGCAGGACATCTGCCGCTATGGGCTTACGCATATCCGTTCATAGAAGGCGTATTAGGAGTTTCATATCTATTGCTTGATAACTCCAACTTGCTAAATGTTGTCACGCTGATCCTAATGGGGATTGGAGCAGTAGGTGTTAGAAAAGAGCTTACAAATAAATCGAACATTATGTGTGCCTGTCTTGGCAATGTTATAAAGCTTCCTCTGTCCAAGGTCAGTCTTATAGAGAACACCGCCATGCTTGTCATGGCTGGGCTGATGTTACTGATTTAATCCCGTTGCCAAGCCGCTGCAAGATAGAAATAGTTATGTTCAGAAGGTTCATTACCGCTGTTACTAAAGCAGGGTTGGAGTTCTAGAAGATTTCTAACAGCCGGCCGGGCTGGGTCATGTCAAACTGTTCTTTGTTCTTGTAACGCCAAGAGGAGGCTCTTAACTATGGCTGAACGGATTCAAGAAACAAGAGAACGGGTTATCCGAGATGATGGCGAGCCGGAGCAAGTTGTTCGCCGCGTAACAACACGCACTACGAATGACGATGTGGTTACTGCTACTGATACTGCCGATAGTACTAAAACTGCCGCAAGAGTAGTTTGGTATGTCACAATCGCCATAATCACGCTTCTAGCCATGCGGTTTGGTTTATCTTTGCTGGGAGCTAATCGGGGCAATGCTTTTGCTGATCTCATCTACAGTCTGTCCTACCCTTTTGCTGCGCCATTTTTCGGTCTCTTCGGATACCAGGTAAGTTACGGCTTGGCGCGCTTTGAGATAGAAACACTTGTAGCTATGGCTGTATACGCGCTTCTCGGGTACGGTATTGTTCGATTGATGACCATAAACCGTCGCGACCAGACAATCTAGGCATCAATTACCGTTTTAGCAGATTACTTTTTGGGTAGCCTGCTACTAAATCATTTAAGGTTCAAGAATTTGGTAATTAATAAAGAGAGGATAATTTATGAAATTAATTCGAAAACTGATAGCGGGGTTGACACTCGGTCTCGGGGCGCTGAGCTTATCAGCGGCGCCTGCTGCGGCAGCAACAAGCTATACGCTATTTGGTGAAGCAGCAGTTACGACAGAAGGTTCTAATACTGTCATACAAGCCGTGAGCGACAATGATCCTGGGTTTGGCGGAATTGGCTTCGAAGTCCCAGAAGGCACGACTTTTGCCGACCTGACAACACTGAGCACTGATTACAATGTTACGGATGATGACTGTGGCGGCGGATCACCACGTTTTCAGCTGAACGTTGATACTAATGACGACGGCACGTCTGACGGCAATATATGGGTGTACCTTGGCCCTTCACCGAACTTTACCGATTGTCCGGCTGGTTGGCAGACTAGCGGCAATCTCATCGGTAACGCAGATGCGGGCCGGTACGACTTTACTTCACTAGGCGGGCCCTTAGGTACCTATGCTGATGTGCCGGTTGATGTACTAAACGGAAAGATCTTAGGCATCCAGCTAGTGATTGACAGTTCTTGGAGCGCCGATGCGACAAATGCTGATGGCGAACAAACAGTCTTATTCGATAACGTTACCATTAATGGGGACGTTTATGATTTCGAGCCGGTTCTTACATACCCCGCAAGCAAGGATGAATGTAAGAAAAACGGCTGGAAGAGTTTTACGGGCGTAGTATTCAAAAACCAGGGTGACTGTGTCAGCTTCGTAGCCACTGGCGGGCGTAACCAACCTGCCAACTCGCCTACATTCTAATCCATCCACCTGCTATATACCTTAATCTAAAAGCCGAGCCCGCTGGGCTCGGCTTTTCTTAGTAAGTTAAAGGGTATATTTACTGATTACCCGTAGGAGAGGGAACGTTGACGTTGGTGCTGCCACCACCCCCACCTCCTCCGAATCCGCGGCCGAACAGCAAGAACAGAAGAATCAGTGCGATAATTATTACGGCTATGACCACTCCGGTATTGCTTCCGTCTCTGCGTTCATGGACGTGGTCGTGGTCCCGCTCTACTATGACTTCTTTACGTGGTTCGTCTTCCTCAATTATTCGTGCCATTATTATTACTCCTTTAATGACGAGTAGTACTATACATGCAACAGGTTAGCGTGACTGTTAGAAATGTTACTTTACATTCTGAAATGGTGACAATTTCCGTGGCTTACGCATAAGAATAATGTAGGCGTATAATGGTAGTGTTAACAGGGGAGTGGTCATGGAAGAAAATTCTGGTGCCTCACAACAACCAAACAAAGAATCATCTAAAGGCTACGGTAAGCGTCCATTATGGCAATGGGTGGTCGTGTATCTAGTCTTAGCTGTAATTGTGTACGGACTAGTCTATTACTTGTTCATGCGTGATAGCGGCAACAGCCTCTATTAAAAAGATCTGACCTACGTTCTTTTACTGAAAAGCAGTATAGTGTGGCGATAGTTAATAATACATATTCCTGCCAGGTTCTGTATAGGCAAACCCGTTTGGCGAGAAGATTCGCAAAACGGAAGAGAAAGAACAATACAAGACCCCACCTCCACTTTGCCGATCAAGTAGACAAAGTGGAGGTGGGGTTGGAATTAGTTCGGACGTGGTGGGGCTGGATGGAATCGAACCATCGACCAATCGGTTATGAGCCGACTGCTCTAACCGCTGAGCTACAGCCCCTCGTCGGCGTGTGATGGTAAGATAGCCGAGCCAGCGACAAAAATAAATTTCTCGCTGCCGTTAACTATCTTACCAAATCGCCTCCTATCAAAATTGTAAACAGCCAAGGCTTGGTTTACAATTTTGGTCTTAAAAATCTGCAACAGGGGAGAGTATAGCAGATTATGCCTATTTTAGCTTCTGACAAGCTACTCTGACCGCTTCGCTCCAGGTGGGGAAGGCGTGAATAGTCTCAGCAATAGCTCGTGCAGGCATATGGTGCTGTACGGCCAGTGTTAACTCATGGATCATTTCACCGGCTCTCGGACTTACAATGCTTGCACCCATTAGAGTGCCGTGTTTGCTGGCAAGTATTTTAACGAAACCGCTGTCTACGCCGCTGGTATTTGAACGCCCTATTACTGAAATAGGCACGGCCGCTACCTGGTAGGCGACTTTGAGCTCGGTCAGCTGAGCTTCAGTGTAGCCAACACAGGCAATTTCAGGATCAGTAAAAACACAGCGCGGTACAGCATGGTACTGAGCGACAACTTTATCCTCACGGTGGAACATATTGTGCACTGCAACCCGACTTTGGTAGGACGCCGTATGAGTAAAGCGGTATGGGCCCACTATATCGCCGGCTGCGTAAATGTGCTTACTGGTAGTTTGCATATATTTATTGACCTTGATACCGCCACGGTCGTACTCGACACCGGCGTTTTCCAGGCCCAAATCAGTGTTGGGAGCCTTGCCCGATGCCAGCAGAATCTCGTCTACCGTTGTTTTATGGGTCTTGCCGTCTTTCTCGAAGTAAACGGTCTTCTGTGATCCTTCTTTAACGATTCTAGCTACTTTTGCGCCGGTATGTACGACAATGCCCCGATTTTCAAACAGAGCACCTAATAACTCACCTACTTCAGGATCTTCCAGGGCCACGAGTCGTGGAGCAATGTCCGCTATTTGCACGTGAGTGCCAAGTGTCGAGAAAAAGTGCGTGAACTCGCAGCCAATTGCACCGCCACCAATAACGAACATAGACTTAGGCAACTTTGTCAGGTCAATGGCTTCGCGGTAAGTCATAAAACCTGACTCAGCGAGGCCGGGGATTGGAGGCACGACAGATTTGGTACCACTGGCCACTAGGAATTTATGAGCTCGGTAACGGTGCCCGTTAACGGAAACGGTCCACTGATCAATGAAGTGCGCATAGCCGTGCAATATCTTTATACCTTCGCTGTGGTAAAAAGCCTCGCCTTCTTCTGTACCGGTGCGATCTACGGCCGCATCTTTCCAGGCTTTGATGACAGGATAGTCGATCTTAACGTCTCCAACCTTTATACCAAATCTTTTGCCATCTTTGGCGGTCTGGAAAGTTTCGGCAGCCTGTAGTAAAGCCTTAGTAGGTACGCAGCCGAAGTTGGGACATTCACCGCCGACTTTCTCAGTTTCTACCACGGCTACTTTCCTGCCTGACCTGGCCGCTAAGTGTGCCGCTACACCACCACCGGCACCTGTGCCTATGACAATCAGATCGTAATCAAAGAAAACCGGTTTTCTCCGTTTTACCTTATACATAGAGACCTCTACCAAATAACCCTGTGATGAAGATACATATGTCCGGCATCGGGGTTAATAACCTTGAGATGTTCGGCCGCCTTTCGGCGAATATCGTTTGAAGTTATCTCGTGCTTATTTACTAGCCACTTGCCAAATTCTTCAACGACTTCTTTGGCAATCAGCTCAGCCGAACCAGGATGTTCGCGGACGCTTAAACAGGCGGCATAAATGCTGGCGTAAAGTTTCCGCTCGTCATACGGCTCTGTGTGACCGGCTCGCTTAACTACATGTCCCATATAAATCCTTTCCAGGTTTGTTGTATGCGAGTACAGAACAAGGAAGAGGCGAAAGAAGGAGCAAAGCGTGCGTAGTATTGCGGTGAGTGAGTATTTTAGCTGATGACGCAGTTATGTGCCGCATAATGCAAACCTATCCGAAGTTAATTGTTCCGTTAGCTATAAGTATCAATATCCAGCCAAGTGCAGCCAGTAACAGTCCCATAAATAATCGCATGGTGCCCTTGCTTTCTTCTTTCCATTTGGAAACGTTGCTGATTTTAGTTCCACCGGCAACCATGAATAGGATGACCAGCAAGGGAGCCACGAAAATAAGGTTATATAGAACCATTAATGCAAAGGCAATAAGGTTGAAGTCAATGCGCAGTATCGTGATAATCGCCAGGTAAGGAGCGCCCGTACATGGAAGTTCAACAGCGGCAACGAAAGCCCCGAGCAACATGACTCCCCACGTGGTTGTCTTGGTAGTCGAGTATTCGTGTATCTTGTTGGCGAAGTACTTTGGAATCTGGAGGCTGAAGCCTTTGCCATACCAGAAATAATCTTTTATTTCGAGTAATCCGGCCAGAATGACCAGTGAGCCTACGAAAAGTGACAAGTATTCGGCAATGACGATTGGAATCGCCGCAAAGAAGTAAACCAATCCGAGCCCGGCAATTAAATAAGTGAAGAAGATGGCACCGATATATGCAAGACCATTTTTCAGGAGTTTCTTGGTACCGCCACCCTGGCCTAAGATAACGGAGACCATTAGAATCAGCACACCGATCGCGCACGGGTTGATCGAATCGATTGCTGCCGAAGTAATAACTAACCCAAGCGTAGGTAGATCAAGCATAGCTACTGTTCCTCCTGGCAAATATCAGCAGTAGGACTGCCTGTTTCGCAATCTTTATTACGCTGGTTTTGAGATGGCGTAGGCTCAAATATGTCCATTAGCCTTGGCGTGGTGCTTGCTTCAGGCGAAGTAATAACCTCTCGAACATTACAAAGTTCCGGGTTGTGGGATTTGACACCAAATTCAGTGCAGCGTTTCTCGTCACGCACTCCGTACTGTTGGCATAACTTGTCGGTCCTGCTCTTGGGAACGTCGTATTCGACGATGATACAATCGGCAGGCGGCACAGTACTCTTGTCGCGTATGACGTACTTAGCCGGCTCGTCAATTTTCTGCTGGGCATAAGTTTTCGCAGACTCGTCAAACTTATATACGAAGACCTGGACCTCTGCGGGTACTTCATCACCTCCGCTACAGTATCTGCCGTTTTGCAGTACAAGCACTGGCCCCTTGTCATCATTCTTAATCCATTGATTGGCTCCTGTTGCCAGACTGAAGTTTTCCGGCCGTTGCTTGTCGCCGTCAATTTGGTCTTCTCCAGCAAACCACTTGTTCTGGTCTGCGGTAAGCGGTATAGCTATAGAACTTCTGTCGATGTATCCTCCAGTAACTTCCATAAACTTGCCTAGCGAGGCATCTTTGCTCTTATGCACTACTACGCCTTCCAGGTGAATGCGCTTATCGTTGTGCTCATGGTATGTTGCCGTGCCGATCTTGTTGGATAAGAAGCCGGTCGGGTTGCGCAGGTCCAGCTCTGCACCGCAGGACCAGAACTCAATATCGGCATGCCAGTGAACAGGCCCGCCGGATTCAGACTTGGTGTTTAAGTAAATCGTACTGCCCAAAAGAATTGCCGTACTGCCAACCATGGTAAGCGCTATAAGAATAAAAAGAGGCAGCTTTAACTTGGGCAACTTGTTTTTCATGACGGATGCAATGACAATCAAAATTACCAATGCTACGGCGGCAGTAAGAACCGTGCGCGTGGCGAGTTGGATTATTTGTTGTTCTAGGTCTGTTTCAGCTACTAAAAGCATTGGCCCACTACATTCATTTTGCTTATGTCTAGAAACACTATACCATAACAGTAGCAACTAGAAAGCAGAATCTATTAGATAAGAGCCTTAGCCTTAAATGAGTTTCATACACATATTTTCACCGCCAAAAAGGGGTAATCCGCTGCCAGGGAGCCTCCGATGAAGTGGTACCAACTAGCACCGGAAGAAGTCACAAAAAGATTAGAAGTCTCACCGGAACAGGGCCTTTCGCAGGCTGATGCGGTGGACAGGTTACGCCAGTATGGGCGTAACGAGCTGCAGTCATCCAGTAGACTCAATCCTTTCAAGCTTTTTCTGGGCCAATTCAAAGACGCACTTGTTATTGTGCTTTTGATTGCCGCCTTTGTCTCGCTGGGACTTAGTCTGATCAGTCAGCAAAAAACCCTCACGGGTGAAGAAAAAGTAAAGTACTACCAAGAACAGTTTGATGCTGACCGTAAGGGTCCGGTGTGTACGGCGCTAATTCCGGAGTGCGGTTACTTTACTGCGGATAACGTCAGCTCTCTTCCTGATCCCGTTGTCGGGGAAAAAGAGTCACCCAAAGAAGCGCTGCTGATCTTTGCCATCGTTTTCGCCATAGCAGTAGTCGGCTTCCTTAATGAGTACAAGGCCGAGAAAACTGTCGAGGCTCTCAAGAAACTGGTTGGCTTTAAAGCCAGGGTCAGGCGCGGAGGCGAAGTCCAGGAGATTGATACCGCCGAACTGGTACCTGGTGATGTGGTGTTGCTTGAAGCCGGACAGAAAGTACCGGCCGATATACGGCTGATTGACGTAAGTGAGCTTGATTCTAACGAGGCGAGCCTGACGGGAGAGTCATTGCCTGTAGGCAAGGACACCTCCTCAATCAGCAAAGACGTGTCGCTAGGCGACCAGAAGTGCATGGTTTTTGCAGGCACCTTTATTACTAACGGGAGTGCCGTCGGTATCGTGGTGGGTACGGGTCAGCAGACCGAAATCGGCAAGATTGCCGATATGGTCAATAGCGTTGAAAACGAAGCAACCCCGATGCAGCAGAAGCTTGACGACTTGGGCAAGAAGCTCGGCTATGTCATAGCCGTCGTTTGTGCGCTGGTTTTTCTTATCGTCTTCTTTTTTGTTCGCGAAGAAAACGAAAGCCTGGTGAGGCATCTGATATTTGCTTTTACTGCGGCTGTGGCGCTTGCGGTGGCGGCTATCCCTGAAGGTCTGGCCTTTGTAGTACGCATTAGTTTGGCTCTTGGAGCGCGCCGTATGGCAGGCAAGAACGCGTTGGTGCGTAAGCTCTCCGCAGTAGAAGCTTTGGGCAGCACCGATACTATCTGTTCTGACAAGACTGGTACCCTAACAAAAGGTGAGATGACCGTACGTGAACTTCATGTTAATGAGCAAACAGGCAGCGTTAGTGGCGCCGGATACGAAATGTCCGGTGATTTCTCATTTAAAGTGAAGCCGCCCCAGTTGCAGCATCTCTTAGAAATCGGGGTTCTTTGCAACAATGCCACAATACGTGACGGCGCAGTTATAGGTGATCCTACCGAAGGCTCGTTAATAGTATCGGCCGGCAAGTTATCCATCGCCGCCAATGCTCTGCTTAAGCAGTATCCCCGTGTCCAAGAAATCCCGTTTTCCTCCGAAAGAAAGCGTATGAGTACTATCCACAAGACGCCGTCAGGTGAGCATTTAATCGCAACCAAAGGTGCCGTTGAAATGGTTCTGGAACGGTGCAGTCACTATTACGGCAAAGACGGCAAAGCGCGCTCTCTTACGGCTGAAGTCAAAAAATCTATTCTGGAGACCAACCGACAGTTTGCAGGCCAAGCCTTGCGTGTTTTGGCCTTTGCCAGCAGAACCGTCAAGCAGCTGCCTGCCGGAGATGCTCAGATTGAAAAGGATCTGACCTTTATCGGCCTGCAGGCCATGATGGATCCGCCGCGTGTAGAAGTCATAGAAGTCATCCGCCGCGTCCAGTCAGATGCTGGCATGAGGGTCATTATGATAACCGGTGATTATATTGAGACGGCTAAAGCAGTCGCAGCGGAAATCGGCATTACCGGCGAAGCTATTTCGGGTATGGAACTGGAGCAGCTTAGTCAGGGAGAGTTTGAAAAGAGAGTAGAGAATATCGGCATATATGCCCGAGTTAACCCGGAACATAAGATACGCATAGTCCAGGCCCTCAAGAAGCATGGTCATCAGGTGGCGATGACAGGCGATGGAGTTAATGATGCTCCGGCTATCAAGGCGGCTGACATCGGCATTGCTATGGGCATCACAGGCACTGACGTATCCAAGGAGGCGGCCGATCTCATTTTATTGGATGACCAGTTCCTGACCATTATTAATGCTATCGAAGAAGGTCGAGGCATTTTTGATAACGTGCGTAAATTCGTCAACTTCCTTATCAGCTGTAATATTGCTGAGGTTATAGCAGTGGTGCTGGGCATAGTGTTCTTCAACGATCTTATTCTTACGGCAGCCCAGCTGTTGTTCATTAATATAGTAACCGACGGGTTGCCAGCCGTGGCATTGGGCTCCGATCCGGCCCAAGGAAACATACTGAAGTCCAAGCCTAAACGTTTCCAGGAGGCCATTGTCTCCTCACGTATCTGGGCGGAAATTGTTATATTCGGTACGCTGATGAGCGTACTTCTGATTGGCCAGTATTGGTACAATCACACGCACGAGGGCCGCTTAGCAGCCGTATCAGCTGCCTTTACGGCTATGGTGGTGTACGAAATCATACGACTTGTTGACATTCGTACCGATTACAAAATACGATGGTTCTCCAATCCGTGGCTTTCGGTAGCCTTGGTATCCTCGCTTACCCTGCAGTTTGCCGTTCTATATGTGCCGGCTATGGCCAGGTATTTCGATGTTGGTCCATTATCCGCTCATGACTGGGGGATTATGGCTGCCGGCTCCGTTATTCTATTTGTAATAATGAAGCTCATGAACCCGATGCTTGATAGGATCATACACAAAGAGCACGCTCTAGAAGCCATACCGCAAGCATTACCGAAAACTTAGTCTCTGCCACGGTATTGACAATTAAGCAAAAGCGGTATATAATGGGGTATGTTACACTCAAATATAGAAAGTAACAAACAAAAATAAAGAAAGGTAAAAGTAAGCAAATGAGTATCTTAGGTCTCGGTACTAAGCCGAAAACTGCCGATAAGAAAGCAGACGACAAGAAGCAGGACCAATCCTCTGGCCAGCGGACGGCAACTAACGCCAGCCAAAATGACGAAGCCAAGGCTATTCTGGCCAAGATGGAAGCTAAGAAAGACGCAGGCGACTGCCCATTTTGCTAAACCTTGAGAGGAGATGATTCCTCCTCTCAACGAACCGGGCAGTCGAATGAATCGCCTGCTCGGTCTGCTCTCCTCCCGATAGGATAAAATAGCCTGAAGTAAATTCAGGCTATTTTTTATTAAGTTTTTTAGCAACTATCCAGAATGCGTAGGGCTTGAGACGTTTTACTTTGAGAATTTTAAATCCTGCGTTGTTTAGTCCATGCATGAGTTCATCGAAACTATACATCTCACGATAGGGGTGATCTAAAATACGTCGTAATCCTTTTCCAATCAATGGTTTGGTAAAGGTCTCTATTGAAAAATCTTCAATGTAGAAAGTGCCGTCCGGTTTAAGTACACGATGTACCTCCTTAAGACAATCTTGCCAGTTGGGTATGTGATGAATAATGCCGAAGTCAAAAACAACGTCATAAAAGTTGTTTTTGGCAAAATCAAGATTTGTGGCATCGCCCACTGAAAAATTTACTCGTTTGTCGCTTAGTCTCATCTTGGCTCGACTGATCATTTTGGGATCTAGGTCGATGGCCATATAGTGGGAAGGCTGAAACAGCCGTAAGATGTTCTTTGCTCCTTGGCCTTCACCGCAACCAATCTCCAGTACCGATTCAACCTTCTTTAAGCCAGACATCTTTTTGGCTTTTCTGGTTCGGAAATGCAACGAAAACCGATGCACAGGATTGTTCATCAGCCAAAACTCGGCTTTGTTCATGAGCATGC